>DATNRH010001130.1 GCA_036703605.1 Candidatus Obscuribacterales bacterium
TGTAGTCGACTGTATGAAAGACGCGACTGTCCATGTACTTGGTAGGGTCCTCTGGGTGGGGGCATAGCTCGGTAGTCTGCACTTGCAGAACGCCACTCTTGTTCAGGGACGCCAAGAGGGTCCCGCACGAGTCCACACCCAGTACGTGATCCATTTGGTGCACAGACCCTGACTGGCACACCTTGATCCCGCGCGCAAACATGGCAGAAATGGGCTTTTCCACGCCAACGGCATCCATAATGTTGGTGGCATAGAGGCGGTACCCCGATCGGTGAACGCTCTTGATGGGGGCGCTACTGTTGCTTGTGTGATAACTGACGGCTGCGTTATCAGGGTCTCCCGCCAAGTAAGCGTTGTTAAAGGTGAGAACCTCGCCGCGGTACGTCCCCAGGCACAACTCCTCGTGCGTGTAGGAGATGGCGCTGATACAGGGTAAAAAACGCAGCTTCTTGGCCAGCACGTCCTCCTCGCGCTCATCCTTGATGGGGTCGTCCTTGTAGGTGATGCGCACCATCCAAGACAGCGTCTTGTTGCCTTGCTTCTGGCGGTTCCGCACCAAGATGGCATAGTTGCACGTGGCCACAACGCTGGTATCGGTCACTGGGTCGTAAAAAGTATGCTGAGGCACATCGTTTGTGGGGATCGTATGGTTGTAGATCACGCGCGGAGAGCTCGCAGAAGTGGTTTTGATGACGAGTACGCGCACATTGCCATCCAAAATAAATACCAGCTGCAGAAAGTCGCCTATTACGTGCAGCAGCGGCGCCGAGTCCGGATCACAGTGAAAAATACCCGTCGGCACCTCGCTAGCCAGCGTCAGAGGCTTCCAGGTGCAGCGCTTGTTGGACGTCCTGACCGTGGTTTTACCCATGGGCGTAGGGCATATCAGAATCTTGAATGGGATCTTTCCAGCGGTGCTAGCCCCAGCAGGGTGGTGCTTTTTCTTCTTCCCCTTGGTCTTGGTCTTCCCCTTTTTGTTGGTCACTTTCTCCAGTGCAAGATGGCTCAGGGTATGCACGGGCCAGGCGCTATCGGGCACTTCTATGTGCCGCCCCAGTGGATCCTCTATTGCGGCGCCCTCCTCCAGGTCCGCCTCTGCGGGCAGGGAATCGTCTTGCAAGCGTTCCATGACGGTGGCCATCATGTCGACCATCAGGTACTCGTGTAGCTCGGGGTCATACTCGATCTTGGCTCTTGTAGAAATCTGGCCGCCGATTCTGATCACCTGTTCCCGTGTTTTGGCCCGCCCCAGCATCTCCCTGTAGTAATGGGTCAGCTCTGCCTTTTGCAGCCGCTTGTACTCGCTCCGTACTTCATCAGCATCCTTCTGCCGCACATACTCAATAGCGCAAGCCATGCTTTGGCTGATACCGATAGGCTGGGTGCGCCCAGGGAAAGGGAAGTTGCTCTTGCTCGGCGTCTTTTGGGCAAACGTGAACACCTTGT
>DATNRH010001131.1 GCA_036703605.1 Candidatus Obscuribacterales bacterium
AATCCATTCAGATAGATTAGCGATCGCCCTCAGGGGAGCTTTCAGGTCATGGGATGAAACATAGGCAAACTGATCCAGCTCTTCATTGCGATGTTTGAGTAAGGCGGTCGTGCGAGATAACAACGCATTGATATAGGTCAGTTCCTCCGCCCTTTCTCGCAACGCAATTTCCGATCGCTTACGTTCACTAATATCTTCAATGACGGCTAAAAGATACTGCACCTGCTCAGAGCGATCGTCATTATCTAACGATGACTGAAGCCATGCCTGGATACTCACATCTACTGGATAAGCACTGCGCACCGCCGAGGCCGTAATTTTAACCCAAACCCGTGATCCATCCCGGCACACATATTCCTTTTCCAGTTCGCAGGTTTCCGCCTCTCCCTGAAATAATTGATGGATAATCTGGCGATCGCGCTCTAGGTATTCCGGCGGCGTCACATCTTGATATCTGAGCGCCATCAACTCGTCTCGGCCATAGCCCAAAATGCTGCATAGGGTTTGGTTGACCCGCAACCATTGTCCTTGGCGTGATACATGGGCAATGCCCACAGCCGCCTGCTCAAAGGTAGCGCGGAAGCGTTCTTCACTATCTTTGATAGCCAACTCCGCCTGTTTGCGATCGCTGATGTCGGTAATGGTGCCAATGTAGCCCACAACATCCCCGGCTTCATTGGTTTGGGGAACAGCCTGACCCAGCACCCAGGTAACCGTTTGGTCGTCGCGCAGAAAGCGGTACTCTAGCTGAAAAGGTAGTTGCGCCTGCACACAGCGCTGCCATTCTGCCACAACCCGATCGCGATCGATCGGATGCAGCGCTGCCGCCCACTGGGAACCCGATGCTTCCGGCGTATGAACACCCGTGATGGCACACCAACTCTGGTTGACATACAGCCGATTCCCTTGGTGGTCGGTGCGGAAAACGCCCACCGGCAACAGTTTCGCCAAAGTTTCATAGCGGCGATCGCTCTCCCGCAACGACTGCTCCATCAATCGATGTTCAGTAATATCCTCAAACCCCAGCCCCACACAGCGGTTGGGCAAGGGAAAGACCTGCACGCGGTAGATGCCGACCGTTGTGGCTGTGCTGTAGTAGGATTCAGCGCGATGAGAACTGGTGCGTCCGGTGCAGGCGATCGCTGCGTAGTGGTTGAGCAACGTTGGATCTTGCTGCACGAGGTCTGGAAAGCAATCCACCAAGCGATCGCCCACCCGTTGATTAAGCGGTACCCCCGTCACGTGAACGGCCGCTGGATTAAACGCCACCAGTTCTAACGATGTTGGGTCATTGGGCTCGGGCAAATGCCAGATGGTGAGACCAAGCTGAATATTGCGTACAACTTCTGAACAAAGATCCATATGCCCCACGTCATGGGGAAATGGCAAATCGCGATAATTTGGCTGCATGATATCTGAGCGTAACAAAAATCTAGAGAGGGGTTGGAGAGAAGGCAACGAATGGGGCGTTGACCACGGGTCATTATCGGGGCATTGGTATGTATCTTGACCGTGCACCTAACTCTATTATTGGCTGACTCTCTCTAGTTCGTAGTACGTCTCTGGTTAGATCTTTACTAAGGTACCCGGGGGGTTGCTTCAATCGTTCGTTAGGTTTTGTACCCAAGACCATGTCCGTGATTTCTACCGTGTCTAGGAGCGATCGCCGATGAGTCCTGCTGTTGCGGCTGAATAGACATAACTCGTTCTCTAGGATGAGGCGCGATCGCCCTTGTGAAAGCCAGTCGGCCCGTGATTCATAGTCTATCCAAAGATAGATGCTGTTTCCCAGCATTTCTCGTCATAGTGAAACTGGGTAAATGGTGTTTGACCTTACCCACACGTTCACACGTCAGAGGTAATTGAGTCATGGACCCTATCCGCGTTGCCTTAGTTGAAGATCATGCATTGACTCGAATGGGTCTCAGAGCCACCCTAGAGCAATATGACACCATCGCTGTGGTGGGAGATGCCAAAGATGGTAGAACTGGCCTGCAGATGTTGCAGCGAACCCAGCCCGATGTGGCGCTGATCGACATCGGGCTACCGGATCTCGACGGTATTGAACTGACCCGTCAGTTTCAGCTTGCCCAATCGGACATAGATGCTCCTCCCGTCAAAATTGTCATCCTCACGATGCATGATGAGGAGGATGCGGTGTTAGCTGCCTTTGGTGCCGGTGCAGACTCGTATTGCATGAAAGATGTGCAAGTCGAGCAGTTGGTGGAAGCCATTCAGGCAACCTTTTCAGGACAAGCTTGGATTGATCCAGCGATCGCCAATATTATTCTACGCAACATGCGTCAGTCCTACACATCCATAGACAATCCCCCTGCAGGGATATCAATTACGGCATCGGAGCCAGAGTATCAAACAATTATTGATACCTTTCCATTAACCCATCGCGAGCTAGAGATTTTAGAACTGATTGTGGCTGGTGGTAGTAATGCCAACATTGCCAAAGCCTTAGACGTAACGGTTGGAACCATCAAAACCCATGTGCGTCATATTCTCAGCAAACTTTGTGCCGACGATCGCACCCAGGCTGCAGTACGGGCACTGCGCTCAGGGTTAGTCTGTTAGACTTACCCTAACAAGTTCCCTATCTCATTTGTGTCTGCGATTTCTTGCGACCCCTGTGTGATCACTGTGTCGAGCCATCATGTCGAACCATGACCATGTTCCTGAAACCTACCCCATCCCTTAGACGATACGCGGCCAGCATCGCTGCGCTTGCCCTCATGGGCTGTAGCACCCCCGATCTATCAGCCCAATCAGACGATCGCCTAGGGACGACGACAGAGCAAGGCGATGATGCGGCTGAGATCATAGAGGCAGGAGACGAGGCAGGAGCAGAGGTGGCGATCGCAGATCCCGTATCGGTGCAGCCGGTAACCGTCCTAGATAATCTGGAGCATCCTTGGGGCATGGTCTGGCTGCCAGACGGCACGATGTTAGTGACAGAGCGTCCTGGCCGTTTGCGAATCATTCGAGATGGAAACCTCGATCCCACACCGATTCCTGGCCTGCCCAATCTGCTCGTCGAAGGGCAAGCGGGGCTGTTAGATATTGCTATTCACCCCAATTTTGAAGACAACCGCTGGGTTTACTTTACCTACTCCAGCGGCGATCGCAACGCCAACCAAACCCGAGTGGGCCGGGCAGAATTCGATGGTACCGCCCTGAGAAATTGGACCGTGGTCTTTGAGGTAGGCCGCGCCAAGCCAGATACCCAGCACTTTGGTTCACGGATGGTCTGGCTGCCAGATAATACACTGCTGGTGTCGATTGGTGATGGTGGCAACCCGCCAGTACGGCTGGATGGCGAGTTAATTCGCAGCCAAGCACAGAATTTGAACAGCCGTCTGGGTAAGATTGTGCGCATTCATGACGATGGCTCGATTCCAGCAGACAATCCCTTTGTCGGTGATCAGGCTGCCGATGCAGCGGTGTGGAGCTATGGTCATCGCAATATTCAGGGCATGGACAGAGATCCGGTCACCGGTCAAATTTGGGTAACAGAGCATGGAGCCCGAGGGGGCGATGAGCTTAACTGGGTGCGGGCGGGCGAAAACTATGGATGGCCCTTAGTGACCCACAGTAGGGAATATACTGGCGGTGAAATCTCATCGGAGCGATCGCGGCCGGGTATGGTAGATCCCAGCCTAGTCTGGACGCCAGCCAAGGCCCCATCTGGTCTACTCATCTACCGAGGCGATCGCATTCCCCAGTGGCAAGGACATTTATTTGCTGGGGGTCTTCGCTCCCAAGAGGTGCTGCGTATTCAAGTCGATAGCGCCGGCAATGTGGTAGACCAAGAAGCGATCGCTATTGGGCAACGGGTGCGGGATGTGCGACAAGGCCCAGATGGTCTCATCTATGTGCTCACCGATGATCCGAACGGTCGCTTGGTTCGCCTTGAACCTAATGCTGGCTGAGCTACTTCTACTCTGCTACTACGGCTTGATGCCCCTTAAACAACCTTGCTTAACCATCGACAAGTATCTATAGATATCTAGGTTTACGGTGGTAGACACCGATCTGTGAATCAAGCATCATGATTATCGACTGTAAAATCGAATGTAAAGAGGTCTTTGATGATATGACGATCATCATGGATACCTTGTTGTTCAAGCATTAAGCCTGTGGTGCACCACTAGATCTAGTCAATTTTGCCCTGAAATCTACTACAACAGCATGATATACAGAATAAAAAATGAGTGTGTGGTTGCGGTTGATCGCGATCGCCAAACTTGCTCAGGACTTGGACATGGCTGAATCGCGACAGGATTTGCACTCATGAGCCGTGAGCGAGACACCCTCGATTCATTCACAGTCAAGGTCGTGTGAGCATCTTGCTGCCATTCCGATCTCATATCTTCATTCAGCAACGCCAAGACTTGAAGTGATCATCTAACCTCGTTGCACCTAGATGTCGTCTCATCTAGATAGAGATCAATACCTCTCTACTTTTTTACCGAGAGAAAATTAAGGGTTGATCGGGGGATTTTAGGAGGGCGATCGCCTGCCTGTGTTGGACAACTTAGCAAGCTGAATGAGTTATATCTGTCAAAAATCTCTATCAAAAAACTTTCAAAGGTATAGATCATTTGCCAGAGTCGGAATATGCTAGACATACATGTCTGTCTTAGCAGAGCGTCTAGAGCAGTAATTGGTC
Source organism: Candidatus Obscuribacterales bacterium (assembly GCA_036703605.1). Classification (NCBI taxonomy): domain Bacteria; kingdom Bacillati; phylum Candidatus Melainabacteria; order Candidatus Obscuribacterales; species Candidatus Obscuribacterales bacterium. Next base: position 4,679 of record DATNRH010001131.1, read on the forward strand.
AAACTACGATACAGTCAGCAACAACTTTGTAGCCTGATCACTCGTTTGGGTTATGAAAAGAAGACAGTCACTGAACGTGGAGGTAGAATGCTTGCCTGAGGAGTAAGTTATGGGAAGGTGATGGCTTTCATAAGCCCAGACCCATAGCTATGGAGGGTTTCACCCATGCATCTGGGTTGACCCTGTCTGTCTTACAGGTTGGGAGAGCGCTCTGTTGATCCACTGATTATCTGTAGACTTGGGTATTGTCTACTCGATGAAGTCAGGGTCTATAAGTTCAGGGTCTATGAGTTCAGAATATTGGCATCCATGGATGGTTTGATATCCACATGGCCGTGTTTTAATTAAATTCACCCCAAAGATTTAAGAGGTCATCTTCATGAAACGTTCCGCAACATCGATGGATCCCTCAGATGTGGTGCAGGTCAATTTGTTGCAGGCCCGAGAAAATTTAGCCGCTCAAGAAGCCCAGCTTTTAGCAAATCTTGCACAAATTCGGAAAGGGATCGAAAGTATTGACACAACCATTCAAGTGGTTCGTCAAACCCTAAGCACATCAAACTATCCAGGATCCATAGCAACGGTTGATTCAGAGGACTCTCATATCCTCAATGGTGCCATGCCTCCTCCTGTCATGTCTCCATCTGTCGATCCATCGACCCCAGCCCCAGTCCCTCAGGCAAAACGGCAAAAACCTGGGCCAAAGCCTAAGACGCAAACATCCAGTGATCCAGCACCAG
>DATNRH010001132.1 GCA_036703605.1 Candidatus Obscuribacterales bacterium
ATGCCAGACATGAGGGCTACAGACATCTGCATACTGCCCCAACCTTGAAGGCATGGCCTATCTAACCGGATGTGATATGAGAAAATCCCGTCCAATTTAGTACATTTTTCTGGAATGACGACAACGTTTCCTGTTGTTGACTAGGCAACTCGGTTGATGTCATGACAGGAATGAAGTCTATGATCACATCTATGCTGCCAAGATGGAGACGGCTGACGATGCTCGCAGCTTTCTCCTTAAGCCTCTTTCATGTATCGGATCAAGGGGCGATCGCTGCTCCCGAATCCTCCCATAGAGATCATCCGCCAGTGGCAACTAGCCAAGCCATGCTGACAATAGACGACATCAATATTTTGCGGCAGGCGGAGATTCCCATCGCCTTGCCCACCTATATTCCTGATGGCTTTCAGGTGGACTATATAGAGGCGTTTACTCCCAATCCCAGCAGCCCCGGCAGTGGTCATGGTTATCTGATTACCTATCGTCAACCTCAGCTGAGCGGTACCGACGCAGCTTGTTTTGAAGTAGAGGCCAGTACAGGAGGATTTGGCGGGCCTGTTCCGGAGCGATCGCAGACCATTGACCCACCCACCTTTGTCCAGGATGCTAGCCATCCGACCTACCACATCTTTTGGACTGAAACCGGCGATCCAGATGGCCCCTTTCCCGAACCCATCTTGTTTTCCGATTGGATTGAGGGCGATGGCGCATTCTACCGTATTTCTAGCCGAGTGACTATGCGGCGCTATTGCAATCTTCTGCGGCCTGAGACCGCCCGCCAAATTTTAGAATCATTTCGCTATGTGGACTGACTAGACCCACCATCCAACGACGACACGGGTGACACCTTGCGCTACAGTCAAGAAGCGACGAGCGTAGGATAACACTATGAAAGAACAGCCAAGCGTACAGTCTCTCATTGCCATTGGGTTGGTGGGACTGTTGGCCATTTTCAGCCTTAACTCCTTTTTCATCATCAATCCAGGTGAGGCAGGGGTGTTAAGCATTTTAGGAAAAGCGCGGGATGGGGTATTGCTGGAAGGATTCCACTTCAAGCCACCCATTATTGCCCGTGTGGATGTATATGACGTAACGGTGCAAAAATTTGAAGTACCGGCCCAAAGCTCCACGAAAGACTTACAGCAACTATCGGCGAGTTTTGCGATCAACTTCCGCCTTGATCCGATTGAGGTGGTGAACATCCGTCGTACCCAAGGAACGCTGCAAAATATTGTGGCTAAGATTATTGCACCGCAAACGCAGGAATCCTTTAAGGTGGCGGCGGCCCGACGGACAGTAGAAGAAGCTATTACTAAACGGGATGAACTGAAGAAAGACTTTGATGAAGCGCTGGGTCAGCGTTTGGTCAAGTACGGCATTATTGTGTTAGATACCAGTGTTGTGGATCTCAATTTCTCAACGGAATTTTCCAAGGCAGTTGAGGAAAAGCAAATTGCTGAACAGCGGGCCCAGCGAGCTGTCTATATTGCTCGGGAGGCGGAGCAGGAAGCAGAAGCCACCATTAACCGCGCTAAAGGACAGGCGGAGGCGCAGCGACTGCTGAGAGAAACCCTAACCGCAGAGTTGCTGCAGAAACAGGCCATTGAAAAATGGGATGGTAAGTTTCCTCAAGTCCTAGGTGGCGATGGTGCCATCCCGTTCATCAACATTGAACCTCGGGCCCTGCAAACAACCCGTTGAGACCCTTTCTCTCGTTAGCTCACATCTGATTAGAGAGCTATAGAATCGGCTCCTCACGCTAGCCCTCTTCCAACCTTGGATGATCAGCTAATCTTCGCCCTTCTCCTGGAGGGAGAAGGGTTTGGGGTGAGGATCTTCGGGTTTTGTCCGTCAACTAAGTGCTGCTCATGGGTGATGTGGGTGCGGCTCTATCCTGTTGATGCTTTCAGGTTCTCTCTAGGGGAAATCTAGAGGGTGAACGCTAGGCCTGAAAAGCTCTGTAGTCTTTCACACAGAGTTATACCAGAGGGTAGCTTACAGTGCAGAAGGCGATCGCTGCTTGATAGTTTCAGGCAGGCTGCGATCGCTTTTCCGTATCTACACTTAGCGATCCCACTATGACCACGACTCCTCGTCCCACTCGTTCCATTGCCACAGCCACCCATCCCCTAGATCCCCTCTCGCCCGAGGAACTGCAGGCAGCGATCGCTATCCTGCGTCACCAATCGCCCCTAGGCAGCACCTATCGTTTTGTCAGCGTAGCTCTTCAAGAGCCGCCTAAGCTGGAGGTTTTGTCCTTTACACCAGGGCAAGCGAGCGATCGCCAGGCCTTTGCCATAATCTTAGATAATGCTACCGGCTATACCTACGAAGCCGTCGTATCGATCACCCAGGATGAAGTGCTGTCTTGGACCCATATCCCCGATGTACAGCCCTGCATTATGCTGGATGAATTTTTGGCCTGTGAAAATGCGGTCAAAGCATCCCCAGACTTTCGCGCGGCGCTGAAAAAGCGCGGCATCGAGAATATGGATTTGGTGATGGTCGATCCTTGGTCGGCAGGGAACTATGGCATTGAAGAGGAACAAGGGCTGCGGCTTTCCCGTGCCTTCTGCTGGGTGCGATCGGAGCCGAACGATAACGGCTATGCTCGCCCTATTGAGGGGGTCGTGCCCATGGTAGACCTCAACAAGATGGAGGTGATCCGGGTGGAAGACTATGGTGTAGTGCCGCTGCCGCCCCATCCAGGTAACTATGCACGGGAGTATATCCCTAACTTTCGGGATGACCTAAAACCTTTGGACATTGTGCAACCGGAAGGGCCAAGTTTTACCGTAGATGGCTACCAGGTCTCTTGGCAAAAGTGGCAGTTTCGCATCGGCTTCACACCTCGGGAAGGATTAGTTCTCTACAATGTTAGCTATGCTGATCAAGGACGGCAGCGATCGATTCTCTACCGCGCATCCTTGGCGGAAATGGTGGTGCCCTACAATGACCCCAGTACCCCCGCATCCAATCACTATCGCAAGAATGCCTTTGACGTCGGTGAATATGGCGTGGGGATGTTGGCTAACTCCCTAACCTTGGGCTGCGACTGTTTGGGAGTGATTCGCTATTTTGACGCTTATCTTACCAACAGCTCCGGTGATGTCTCGATCATTGAAAATGCCGTCTGTATGCATGAGGAAGATTTTGGCATTCTCTGGAAGCATACGGACTGGCGAACCAATCAAGCTGAGGTAAGGCGATCGCGTCGGTTGGTGGTGTCGTTTATTGCCACGGTCGGCAACTATGAGTACGGATTTTTCTGGTATTTCTACCAGGATGGCAATATCGAGTATGAAGTG
>DATNRH010001133.1 GCA_036703605.1 Candidatus Obscuribacterales bacterium
ATATGCCGTGATGCCTTCCGCTGGTGTGCCACAACCAAGCCTACGCACGCCAACGGGGGCAGGAAGGTTAGCCGGGGCCGCCGGGGGCCTTCGAGGGCCGCAGGGCCCGCGAGGAGCGCCACGTAAGCAGCCGCTCATCCGGGCAGCATGGCATTTTTGCTCCCTCACCCTATCGAAACGCCACATCTTGATACATACTGAAACAAATGCCTTGACCCGCAGGGAGACGCACAGCGTGACCCCCACGAGCACACGATTCAGGCCCCAGGGCCCCTCAGGCAGCCCCCGGCGCAGCGCCGGCTTCACGCTCATCGAACTGCTGATTGCGGTCGCCGTGATCGGGATCTTGGCCGCGATTGCGATCCCTAGCTATCAGGGGTACGTGGAAAAGGCGCGCAGGACGGATGCCATATCGGCCTTGAGCAATACTGCCGGCGAACTGGAGCGTTGCTATACAGTAGGGAGCAACTATACGGCAACTAATTGTCCCAGTGGCACCTTTGATTCCGAAGAGGAGTTCTACTCGATATCCATCAGTGCATCGGCTGCCACTTTCACCTTGGAAGCGGCTCCTCAGGGGGCTCAGTCAGGCGACGAGTGCGGAGTTTTTACCTTGGATCAGCAGGGTGTGCGTGGCAACGAGAAGAATGATGGGACGCCTATTGATGATTGCTGGTAATAGAGTACATCGCCCTAACGGGTTTACGTTGATTGAGCTTCTGGTGACGATTGCAGTCATTTCGATTACGGCAACCATCGCGGTGCCCAACTTTCAGAAGTTGACGGCTAGAAATCAACTTGTGGGTGACTTTAATCAGGTGTTGTCTGGTTTGAATTATGCCCGTAGTGAAGCGGTAAAACGGCGTGAAGATATAGCCGTCCATGTCAAAGACGCGAGTGGTGCAGTGCCGTGGCAACTCGCCGTCACCTCTGGTGCAAGCGGCAGCCTTTCCACACTACGACTGTTGGAAGGGAAGGATAGTGATGTCAATGTCACGGAATTCCAGGTGTCATTTAACCCATTGGGGCGTCGTGGAAACTGTATAGATGGTGATACCGGGGACGCGTTAAATTGCTCTTTATCTGTGAGCTATGAGGGGGAAAAGTCACTATATGTTGAGGCTTCCGGTAATATTTCACGTCCTTGATGACATCTCATTGCTTTTCGGAGTGCAAGCGGTATGAGAGAGGATGGCTTTACATTGTTGGAAGGTCTTGTTGCGCTCTTGGTTCTTTCTCTAGGGCTATTGGGGGTTGCCGCCATGCAGCTCAAGGCCATGCAGAGTGCCCATGTGGCCTACCAACGGTCCGTCGCGACCCTGGCGGCACAGGATGCAGTGGAACGGCTCTGGGCGGTCACGGCCGAGAGGGCAGGTGTTTGTTCCAGTCCCACCACTATTGCTCCAGCCGACTGGAGGAGCGGCAATCTGATAGAAGACGACCCTACAACGGGGCCTGTGGAAACCGTTGCATGGCCCGCATGGGAAGGATGGTCTGATGTCTGGGGGGATTATCTTCCCGGGTTGTCTGGCAG
>DATNRH010001134.1 GCA_036703605.1 Candidatus Obscuribacterales bacterium
TCAGAGTAATGTCCGGAATCCGGAAACCTGCCCGTGTATTTACGGTTGGCTTTGCATCTTGGTGCAAAGCCGATCATGGATCAAGGTCTCTTCGTGATCGTTCGGAGTGACTCGCTACATAGGATCGAATCCTCAATTTTCGCCCCATCGGTTGAACTACAGTACTAGTCCCTGTACTGTTGCAACCTATGGTGTTAGATAATGGGGGATTGAAACATTCTGAGACGGTTGATCAGACGGCCCATCTCTTCGTGAAACTTGGGTTTGCTGAATCAGACGGGCAAGAATTTAGATTCAAGGTTTTCAGTTTTCTGATGATCTGCTGCATTGTCTTGACTATTAAATGATTTATCTAGTTAGGTTGGTCTAGGTAAATTTATCTTGTTAGCCAAGCCTCAGGGGTGTGGGCGATCGCCCACGTCTTGTAAATAAATGCTTGCAGAGCATCATGGGTTTAAGATTTGTGGTTCCTACCTGTAGAACGCTCGAATAATTGATGTGGCAGTGCTCTGTGCCTGCTGCAAATTCGACATCTATATTTTTCCTAAGGATGCATTATGACAGATGTATTTGCCCCCGCAATTGAACAAGATTGGCTTAATCTTGAGGTTTCCCATGGCGCGAAGGAACTGGCTCCTACTCACTATGGCTTACCCGATTTAACCCATCGTTTTGCCTCTAGTCCATCCCTGTTGAGCCTGCGCGATGCGATTGCAGCGCTAGGCCCTTTGGCTGATCCATCTCCCCACGATTTACGCGGTTATGACCTATCGCCAGCGACGGTACTGATTGACGACACTCAACTGAAGGATGACACTAATGCAGACACCATTCTTGGTAGATCCACCCAGCAAAACCTAGTGGGTTCCCTATCGGATAGAATTCTGCTCTCACCCAATCGAGCAGCGACGGTTATCAATAGACAGGGAGAAGCTGGGACAGATGATGCCTTGTCGACAGCCTTATCTACCGGTCTCTATTCCGGACTAAGTGAACTGACCATCAATGGCACTATTGGTGGGACGAACCACCTAGCTCCTGATCTGGATGTAGACTTCTACTCGGTTTCACTGCAGGCGGGCGATCGCCTTTTAATTGACATTGACGCTGAGTTATTGGGAACCTCCCTCGATTCCGGTCTGCGCCTCTTTGATGCAGCAGGCAATGAGATAGCTTGGAGCGATGATGATCAAGCGCCGGGAGAAGAATTTACCTTTGATTCGTACTTAGACTTTACTGCGGATACAACTGGAACTTATTACATCGGCGTCAGTGGATACCCCAACTTCGACTATAGCCCACTGACGCCGTACAGTGGTTCATCGAGCAGCAGGGGAGATTATCAGCTCAACCTTACCCTGATGCCCTACGCCCGTGAACAAAATGATCTGATCACCCAGGGAATTTTAACTGGGCTCAGCTCTAGTAATCCGGGACAAGTGCAGTTTACCGGGGTAATTGGGGATAGCCCGAATGTGATCCCAACATTCGATCGCGACTTTTTCCACGTGCGCCTTGATGCGGGTGATGTGCTGACGGTTGATATCGATGCCTTTGCCCAAGGAACCTGGCTAGATTCTGTGGTGCGGGTGTTTGATGCCAGTGGCAATGAGGTAGCGTTTAGTGATGATGCTGCAGCGCCTGGGGAGACGCTGTCTTATGACCCTTATCTACAGTTCACCGCTGGGCAAACCGGAAATTACTACATTGGTATCAGTGGATATGGAAATGCTCTCTACGATCCGTTTGACCCCTTCAGTGGAGCCTCAGGCAGCACTGGGGAATATACTCTAACCATCGACGTTGCTCATGACTTGAGTAGTGATGAATCCAACGATACGCTCACGGAAGCCATTTACACCGGCTTGAGTTCTGCTACCCCCGGCACGATTGAAGTACAGGGTGTGATTGGCGATAATCCATCCTTGGCTCCTGGTCTGGATGTGGATATGTTCAGTGTGCAACTGAATGCGGGCGATCGCTTAATGATCGACGTGGATGCCCATCAATTCGGTGGATCGCTAGATTCAGGACTCCGGATCTTTGATGCGTTGGGCAATGAGCTGCTTCTCAGTGATGATAATCCAGCACCTGATGAACCCTTCTCCTTCGATCCATACCTTGAGTTCACTGCTACAGAAGCCGGCAACTACTATATCGGCCTAAGTGGATACTGGAACTACGACTACAACCCCTTCATTGTGGGCAGTGGCACTCCAGGCAGCACTGGGGACTATACTATGGCCCTTACGGTTGAGTCAGGAGCATCCATTCCAGTCAACCCTGGCTTTAGTAGTATCTATGGCTATGGTTTGGTGGATGCAGCAGTGGCAGTTGCGGCATCCATCGGTGAGCCAACCTTCCCCGATCAGCCCAACCTCGGGGGCAATCTCTGGGGTGT
>DATNRH010001135.1 GCA_036703605.1 Candidatus Obscuribacterales bacterium
CGAAGTCCGTGTTAAGCCCGGAATCCAACCACGTCTCAACGAACGTCGAAATCCCTCCGTTCTTAGATTCATGGATATCTCCGCCCGGCTGTGCGATATACTGGATAGTAGAATCCGCAGGAGACAGCGCTGAAGAGGATAAAGTCCTAGTAGTGATGCTAGCAGTGGCAGCTACAGCGGCATCGTAGAATACCTTCCATGCTCCGGCTACTCCGACCCACCCCTTAGCTACTGTTTTGTATGCCCCTCCTACCCCAACGGAGATAGCGGCTACTGTTTTGTTAACTCCCCCAACCCCTACGAAAGCGGTCATGGGGTGTACTGCAACCAGACAGCGCCATCAGCTGGAGTACCCGAAGCTACTGCTGTGGATACAGTCTGATTCTTAGTAGCCCACGTACCGGCGTCAGTGATCTGGGACATAGTATGCGTATGGCTGGTAGCAGCCTTACCCGCTAGAGCGGTATCAAGTCCTGTGATATTGGCAGTTGTGTGCGTGTGGCTGGTAGCAGCTTTCCCGGCTAGAGCCGTATCCAACCCTGTAACCTGTGAGGTAGTGTGGGTGTGAGAAGCCGCAGCGATCCCCGCCTCAGCTAGGGTGTTATTAACCCACGCTGATGCGTTCCACTTTAGAATCTCTCCATTAGCTTTAGCACTGATAACAACGTTGTCTAGATCATCTAGGTTGTGGTTGTGGGTGCTGAGGGCACCATTCGTGATACCGTACCCGGCTAAGGTCGTAGGCTTACTAGTAAGCGAGGCAAAGGTGTGTGTGTGAGCAGCAAGAGCATAGGAGCCAGCAGGTTGGGCATCTGTAATTCCATACCCCAGCAAGGTGGTGGGTTTGCTTGTAAGTGAAGCGAATGTGTGGGTATGAGTATTTGTGGCGGCGTCAGTAATACCGTACCCACTGAGGGTGGTAGGCTTAGATGTGATTGTGGAGAAAGCGTGGGTGTGGGTTGGGAGCTGTCCAGCTGTTAACGTTCCGATAACATCTAGAGTAGCTAAACCGTTAGCTTCTCCTACCCGCACCCTATAGTCTGTGTTTGTCTTAACTGCGTAAACGTCGGAACCTATAGGTGCAGACAGTAGCGCTAAGTTGTCAATCTCTTGATTCGCCATTTAGATTTTTCCTCTTGAAGTTTCTGTAACACTCATGCTGTTTCTAGGGCAGTAAGACGGCCCTCTAAAGACGAAATAAGTTGTGCAACTCCTACTGAGATAAAAAAGCTCAGCTCAGCAGGGCGTAAACTGTACCTATCCCCAGCCGGCTGGTAGCTCTGTAGTACCTCTCCCGTCTCTTCCTCGACTACCATGGGAATCTCTCCCCATGAGTCGTAGCATACGAAACCGTAGCGGAACGGGTCTAGCCCGTGGGACTCCATAATAGAGATAACGCTCTGCACAGTGGGGCTGCAATGCAGTCTGGCATCGGGGCCTTTCTCTGCTATTGCATCATTCCACTGGAAGATCACAGCAGCATTCGCTAGCTCTTTGGCGGCGGCTAACTCCTGCACGTTTAGAGTACCTCGTACAGATTTATCTCGAGCATCGGAGGTATTGATAACCCCGGTGGCCGAATAGACTACAGAACACCTGCGTGCCGCTTCAAAGGAGCTGATTGTGTTGTCCGTCCCGGCTCCTACTGTAGTTCCATCAACACGGAGCCACTGATTAGACGCCAGTGACAGGTTATTACTACTGCCCACATTGAAGGTCATCGCCGCGCCTTGACCGAAGTACATGGTGCCCCCGGTCGCTTGAATCGCGTTCAGCGCATTGACCGAGTTGTTGGTTCGGTTGATGGTCAGTCCGGGAGAGATGGTGGTGTTGAGGATGGTGCTGGGAACCTTGTCGCCTCGTATGAACTGCCCCTCTGACCCAGCCGCAATGGCTGGCTCCTTTCCCGCCAGCGCATCAAACACAGCATCCCCACTGGGGGAGTGTGTGATATCACCGTTTGTGATTGTCTGTGTTATTGGGTCGATCAGTAGATTGCCGCCCGCGTCGCGGAGGTCTACTCCCAGAGTAGCTCCCGCAGTTGCCCCTTCCTCAGCCCGGATAAATCCGTTAGGACGGCCGTAGATAGAGACAGGATATTTATCCGCCATACATGATACTCCTTGGTTTGGGGTGGGGGAGCCGCAGGCTCCGCTCTTTTGATTGTGACTACTTCGACAGCCTGATTCAGGAATAGTTCAACGAGGGGCGGAACTTCTCCCAAAAGCGGGTGTCTTATAGGGGTCGAGTGTACGGGAAGACAACGGACAGCCAGCTATTGCAGCGGGTGACAGATACCTAGACTTGATGAACCACACCTGTACCTCTTTGACCTCCGAGGATAAATGTTGGTCTGAGCGGCTCCACTCAAACTCAGGGAGCTAGGCTAGCATACCCATTAGTATGCCGTTTTTCCCTACTACTTGGCGGTTAACGCATGGGGTAGCGGGGTGACAGTAAGCCCGTAACATGGGGACCACACAGCGGGCAGCGTGGGCGAACGACAGAGCGCGTGGGGAGGACGTCAAGGTTAATCTCTTGGCTTCTTCTATAGTCTAGTCGATGGGAGGTGATTCCTCTGGTCAAACCTCAGATCAGCGCGTTGCTTCGCAACTGCTACTCGGGCTGGCCCTTAAGCTGATCCGCCTCTTACGAGGAGGACAGGCTTTGGGTCAGTTACCTAGATCATCTAAACTAAAGCGTACAGTACAGCAGAAGGCGACGTGAGGAGCCTTAGATAATATAGCCTTTCAGACGTAAGCTGTACTCAGAACCATCGAAGAGCGTCTCTTCTGTATCCATATCAATTACATGCAAGTTCTCAAGGCTTACACCCTTACTAGTGTCTAACCGCTTGAAGATCGGAACTCTTCCCTTCTCTGCGAAGCACGGATAGATTACCTCCGTGAACTCTTCCTCTGTAATAGTCGGGGGAATCGAGCTTTCCCTCCCCTTCATCGCATTCTTCCTCCAATTAAGGCTGGCTTCTTTCCACCAACCCTCGGGCGTGGTCAGGGAGCTGGCCTTTTTTGCGTTACGCTGTGGCTTCAGTACATCTTGGTACCTCTCCCTACGCAGACGCTTGGCCTTCTTCCAATGCACCGCCGGCTTCTTCGCCCGTACAACATGCTTACTCGTAAGTTTTCTCCGCAGAACTCGGTTATTCTTCAACTCTGCAACCAGTCCATCGAGAGGTGTCGCTGCTTCGCGGCTCCCGTCAATTGTGGATTGCGAGGTCTCCTCCTCCAGCTTCATGCCTCTGAGGAGAGCGAGCAGCTCTATAAGCTCTACCGCCTCTTCCCCTTCTATGGGTACATCTTTCATACGCGTGCTCCTTCCTCGTCTAACCTTTAGGGCGGGTTAGTCTCGCCGGACAACTGCGTCGTCCTTGTAGGGTCCATACAACTAACGAGGCAGGGCCTCTATGCTGAGAGGAGAGACACTCTCCGCTCGTAGGTACATGTAAGACCGTCGAGGTATACTTAAGTTCCGTTCATTCATAAACTAGTCAGCAAACTTCACCGTGAGGTCTTTTTAAATTTTCAAGGGGGTCGGTTTAGCCTTTTTGGGGGTCCGAAAGAGCTTTTTCTGGTACCTGCTCACTACGAATGATAGGGCCCCACCCACGCGGCCACAGGGCCGGGGGCCTGCGGGGGATACCACCGGGGGTCTGTGGTCAAACGAGGCACAAGGGGCGTGATCGGGGCACCATACGCTGAACGGGGGAACGGTACGGCCATGCAACCTAGCCGTTCAGGGTCCAGTCAGGGGAACGGGCAGAGCCTAGCCCACGCTGTAGGCCGCCGCGTGGGCCACGCTTACGAGTAAGCGGAATGTTAAGAAGTTGTTAAAAAAGCCTTCATTTGGTATTAACGAAACTTTAACGAAACATTAACGATAATTTAACATTCATTTAACGTTTATTTAACATAACCTGTGGTACCATAACAGAGTAAAGTTATGCCTGCGTTAATGCTCCAAATGCTTACGAGTAAGCGGCCCGCCAAGCTGAACCATTCATAATTTGGCCGCAAATAACTTACTAGTAAGCGGCACAAGGTAGGAAAAGGGTGTATAGTCACTACATCGGGGCTGCATCCCGTAGCTCCGAGAAACGAGGGTAACAACATGAACGCGAAAGTCGAAAACAACGAAGTCAAAGCGGTATTGGTGGATGACAAGGTTATCCGGCAGGAAATGTCGCAGGTTGAGCGTTCCGCGCACATCATCGCGGAAGTGTCCGAGATTGTGGATAGCTTGACCGCAGTCCGGGCCAAGCGTGGCGAAGCGAACGCGATCAAGACGTTGGACAAGGTTCGGGCGCTGGCGGTGGAAGTCGCGGATAACGGACTGAATACCGCGAAGGTCGCGGATTTGCTCCACAATGCGATGATTACCGCGAAGATTGCCAAGGGTACCGCCGATCCTTACCGCGACGCTTTCAAGGGTTACGTAAAGGCCGTGAAGGAAGGCACCCCGATTGAGTCGGGCCA
>DATNRH010001136.1 GCA_036703605.1 Candidatus Obscuribacterales bacterium
TATCGAATAGCGGGGGAAGGAGACGTTACAACCTGTCTAGCGCAAGATGAGCTTGAATTAGCGCTTAGGAGCCGACTATGTCATCTGAAGACGTACGAGCTGCTTGGCAAGGCATAAAGAAAGCTGGTGATTGTACTGCAAGCACCAGCCTAGATAGGAACCTATTTGGTTTATCTTGGCTCATAGTAAGCCAGGATAGATAATGAAAGCTTGAGTTACAGAGCTAAGCAATCACAATCTGACGAGCTGACAATGAGGGTTGACCACCTAAAATGGCGATCGCTCGTTGCTTTTGGGAGCCGTTACCATCGACGTCAAAGAAGAGGGTGCCGGATTGATCGTCATAGATAAACCGCTCATCAGCACTTTGAGCGCGGCTGCCTAGGACAAACTGACGGTCGGAAAGTCCACCAACCGATAGACCTGCTGCACCAAATCCTCGACGAGTGATTACGATTTGATCCTGACGTGAGTTAAAGTCAGTCACCACATTGGCTTGACCCTGTGCTTTCTCAAACACAAAGCGATCGCGACCACCTCCACCGTTCAGAACATTACGCCCGATACCGCCGGTCAAGATATCATCTCCTTGTCCGCCAGTTAGACGATTATTGCCAGTACCACTGACTAACCGATCATTACCCGCACCACCGTTCAGGATATCGTTTCCCTGTCCTCCAATTAGGCGATCGTTGTCTGCACCGCCCAACAAAACATCTCTCTCAGCACCACCTTTAATGAAGTCACTACCGGCTCCACCGATTAAGCGATTATTACCACGTACACCACCGAGACTATCATCCCCAGCTCCGCCGTTAAGGACGTCATCACCGGCTCCAGCAACCAGGCGATCGTTACCGAGTCCACCGTTGAGGACATCATCACTAGCTCCACCAACCAGGCGATCGTTACCGTCTCCACCATCAAGACCATCGTTACCGCCACCGCCATTGAGGACATCATTGCCCGCACCACCAATGACTAAGTTATCTTCCAAACCGCCGGTGAACGTGGTTTGACCCAAGAAGCCAGAGAGATCAAACTGCTCAAAGTTTTGAACTACAGTGCCCTCCATGTCGGGACTAGGCACTAAGTTGTGGCGACTAGCTTCTGAAGAACTACGTAGGATCAGACTGTCAGAGTTGCTGCCCCCTGTGACGACGAAGCGATCAATACCCCCAGCGCCGTCTAAGCTATCGCTCTGTTGCAAGTTACTAAAGGTAGCCGTTACGGTATCATTACCGGCACCCATCTCAAAGACATCATGTCTTAAGGTAGCCTCAAAACTATCATCACCATCCGTACCAATGCGATGATTGGTGTTTAGAGTTTCTGTTAGATCACCAAGGTCATCTGTAGGTTGCAGCAGTTGATCCAGCAAATCATCGGCTACAGGTGGATTGCCATCTACCAAGTCATCTACAGTGGTGGTCAAACTAGTTGACAGTTCCTGCAGCAGATTTGCTAACTCGAGGGCAGATGGGCTGCCCTCTGTTTGCAGCCCTGCGATGATCGTATCAAAGCCATCTAGAACCTGGGTCAGGGTATCAGCA
>DATNRH010001137.1 GCA_036703605.1 Candidatus Obscuribacterales bacterium
GGGCGAAGAGCCAGTGGAGGGTGATGCCATATTGCTGAGTGAAGAATCGAGGGGGTGTTTGAGAGTTTCAGAGATTTTGTTGGTCGACACACAGTGCGGGTCACGGTTCCTTGGTGACCACGCCCAACGCACATCGGTAAAAAATCCTTGTCTCCTATCAATCTGACCTACACAGGCATGTTGCCAGGGGTGAAGAAACGACGCAAGAAGGAGGCACCGCCCTCTACGACGCACAAACCTACAGTCCTGACCATGTTGCGCCCACCCGTTACCATTTTATCCTCCCTGTACGGGGTCGAAAAGGCAGCACTGGGGGAAGCAGAGTTAACTCGTGTGCGTAAGCATCTTACAGCCGTGCAAAAGGATTGGTATGACTCTGCCAAGAGTCTGTCTTACCCGCTCTATCAGGAAGATGAGCGCTTCTTGTGGACACCACGGTTTTATGGGCTGCAAAAGTGGGGAGCGCCCACTCACAATCAACTACAGACAGGTATTCCTATGCAAGATGGCGTTACGTTTCACGCCCGCTTAGACGAAACGCGTCATCAACAGACATCTTTTGATCGCATCGTCAAGGCTTTTCGCGATCCACTGGCTGGTGGTGGCATGTTGTGTTTGCCCTGTGGATTTGGCAAAACGGTGGTGTCTCTGGCTGCAGCCATTGAAGGTGTCAGACAGGTACATGGCACTCCGGTCAAAACCATGGTGCTGTTGCACAAGGATGACAGTGTAGAGCAGTGGAGAGAGCGCATTGGCCAATATGTTCACGGAGTGCGGGTGGGTGTGTTGCAGGGTAGTAAGTGCGAGATCAAGGAGACCGATCTTGTGCTGGCCATGGTTCAGTCTTTGGCTTCTCGCTCCTATCCTGACCTGGATGACATTGGTCTGCTGGTGGTGGATGAAGGACATCACATGGCTGCTCCCAACTTCAAAAACGCCCTCGCCAAGATCCGACCCAAGTGGATACTGTGTCTGACCGCCACTCCTCAGCGTGCAGATGGTCTACAGTATGTCTTGCACATGTATATGGGCCCCATTCTCTTTCAAACCACGCGTGCGATAACAGGCAAAGAACGTGTGCGCATGGTCAAGTACGTAGATCCCTCACAGCGTGAGATCTCCACCAAGTCTGGCAAACCCCTCACTGCTGTCATGCACAAGAGAATGCGCATGGATC
>DATNRH010001138.1 GCA_036703605.1 Candidatus Obscuribacterales bacterium
GGTTGGATCCCCACGCAGCAGCGGTGTTAGTACAAACTGGTTAGTCGCCACAATCCGCTCTACGTACGTACGGCTCAAGGAACTATTGTCAAAATCCTGAATGCTAATCGGAATATTTTTGGATTCTAGGCGAATAGCATAGCCGTAAATGAGCATGACCGCTAAGGGCAGCACCAAGGCCAAGGCAATCGTGATGCGATCGCGTTGGAACTGGACTAATTCCTTTAAACACTGGGATATCACCCGTTTCATAGGCGTATGTATGAGCATAAGAGAACAGGATTAACCCTGTAGAGGGCTAGGCGGCGGCCCGCTGGACAATGCCAATGAAGGCATCTTCTAGGGAAAAGGGAATGGGGTTAGCGGCTTGGATGGGAATCTCGGACTCCTGAAGCCACTGCCGCACCCTAGGCAGATCGTCATCGAGATGATCGAGAACCAGATGGAGGCGATCGCCAAAAATAGCCACTCGCCAATGCTCTAAGTGCTGCTTGAGACAGTCGGCCGCAGCCTGCGTTTGGTCGGTCACCAATTCTACGAGTTGCCCTGGCTGCTCTGCCTTGATCTGACTGGGAGACCCTTGAGCGACCACCCGTCCGGCAACCATAAACCCCATAGCATGGCAGTTTTCGGCTTCTTCTAGATAATGGGTGGTGACTAAAATAGCAGTACCACGCCGGGCAAAGTCGCGAATCTGTCGCCAGAACTGCCGTCGTGCTAAGGGATCGACACCGGAGGTTGGTTCATCGAGAAATAAAATATCGGGTTCATGCATCACCGATGCTCCAAAGGCAACCCGCTGTTTCCATCCACCCGGTAGCTTAGCGGTGACGGTCTGCTCTTGTCCTTGCAAACCACAGGTCTCTAGAACCCAGTTGATTTTCTGACGCTGCAACCGCTTAGGAACACCGTAGACACCGCAGTAAAAGGTAAGATTTTGTAAAATCGTCAGGTCATCATAGAGAGTAAATTTCTGGCTCATGTAGCCAATGCGCGATCGCACCTCAGGGCGACTCAGATTGGCGG
>DATNRH010001139.1 GCA_036703605.1 Candidatus Obscuribacterales bacterium
GTATCATCCGATCGCTTTTACATACTGTCATCATCCCAGGGAGAGGTTCTTGCCTCCAATGTCACCAACATGACCCAATTGACATCTTCACACCTTGCACACCTTGCCCCCAATTCCTGGACACCATCTCCCACGGGATAGAGGGCAAATCGGAGCGAGCAGGGTACACTCAAGAGCAACGTTCTTGACTAAGAAAATCTAAGCCAAGGGCATCGGTTTTCCCAAGTTTTTAGACGTTGCTACCCGCATTCTTCAGAACATTGCTTCATGGTCACCACTGCCACTCAGATTGCTTTAGTTGAAGACGAAACCCAAGCCCTCCTCGACTGGGCGATCGCCGTTAACGAATCGGATGAAACCTACTTTCACAAAAGTCAACAGTTGGCACGGCGACTGGGAGCCCATTACCGACCAGACGGTCTCACCGAGATTGGCTTTTGGACACCTCGCCTAGCCAGTGAGGTCATCCAATCGGAGCGAGATATTTTCCTAGAAGTATTCACGCCTCTGGATCCCATCGACTTTCAGGCACCCGAACAAACCGTACGCTTCCAGTGCGATCGCATCCCGCTGATGCAGCAGGGGGAATACATTTGGGGCGTGTTGGCGGGAATGCAGCCTGGACGGCGCGATCGAGCTGGCTCGTTCTACTGGCTACGGGCTCTCAGTCCCCACCACTACCTGCGGATTATTCGCGATCCCCTGGCCGTTTCCATGCCCTACGGTGTCTTTGCGCCTGCGGAACTCTACGACATGGATTCTATCCAGCAGCAGCGCGCCGATCTTGACTACCTGCGCCGCACCTCTCAGTGTGACGAAGAAGGCACCATTCCCCGCGTTCCCGCGCCCCGTAATATCCTGCAACTGCACATCACCACCGCCTCCCCCACCGGCTATCTGGCAGGGTTGACGGACTTGTATCGCCAGATTTCCGACAAGCTAGACCAAGGGCTACCGCTCACCGGCGCAGAAGAAAACTACATTGGCTACGATGCTGTGCAGCTTTTGCCCGTCGAACCCACCATCGAATACCGTATTGAAGGCGATAACTTCACCCACGAATTTTTTGCGATCGCCTCCAATACCAACTCCGATGAACCTGACCTAACCATCGACCTCACCTCCGATCAGGTGATCACCGACCAACGCCCCATTTTCAAAGATCAGGAACAGCGCCAGGTCACCCTGCGCAAGCCCAACACCCATAACTGGGGCTACGATGTGCCCATCCTCGGCTCAGCAGCCACCAATCCTGCCCTGCTCAGCAGCCTGCGCCCCGACGAGATGATCGACTTCATCGCCACCCTGCACAATTTTTCCACCGGGCCCATCCAGGTGATCTATGACTTGGTCTACGGCCACGCCGACAACCAAGGCGAGGAATTGCTCAACCGTCAGTTCCTCAAAGGGCCCAATATGTATGGGCAAGACTTGAACCACCAGCTTCCTACCGTACGGGCGATTTTGCTAGAAATGCAGCGCCGCAAGATTAACACCGGAGCTGACGGCATTCGCGTGGATGGCGGGCAGGATTTCCGTTGGTTCAATCCCCTCACCGGCTTAGTAGAACAGGATGATGCTTATCTCCTAGCCATGAGCGATGTGGTGCAAGAAATCAACGGCTGTCAGCGCCTGATGTTCACCATTTTTGAAGACGGTCGTCCTTGGCCCCAAGAAGGCTGGGAAGAAACCTCCACCTACCGCGATTTAATCGAACTACAGCCCACCTCCTACCAATGGGGGCCCCTGATTTTTGCCCACAATACTCCAGCCCTAGAAGGCTTTTGGGATAAGAAATGGCAGCGGGTGAGTGAGGTGCTGATCCAAGGCGATCATTGGATTACCGGCTGCGCCAACCACGACACCGTGCGGCGCGGCAACCAAATTCTTCTGGATGCCAAGATCAACTGGAATCTCGGCAAAACCCTGCCCCAAGTGCTGCGCAACGCCTACGATAATCCAGCGGTGAAACTCTGGGTCTATGGCTTCAGTCCGGGGCTGCCCATGGACTTCATCAACACCATGATGTGGGCTCCCTGGCTGTTTTTCCGCAACACCGACGATCGCTACGGCGTCAAGGTAGCCGCCGAGGAAGTGGGCTTTTTGGATTGGCAGATTGAACCCGAACTGTATGACCAACCCTGGGCCTTTCTGCGGCTCAAGGAGCTAGGGTTTAAGGATCTCAAGGCCCTAAAAACCTTTTGCACGGCCCTCAGCGAAGCCTTGCTGAAAACAGACTACGACCTCGACGCGGTGGCGCGCATGTGCCAACGCTGCCTAGGCGACAATCCCGACTACTGCGAAGTATCGGCGATGTATGACCTACAACATCCCGATCGCGCTCCCTTCCTCAACCATGTGGACGTTCCTGCCCTTAAATCCTTCGCCATGGGCTTTATGGAAGATGCCCACGATATCTGTAATATCAAACATTACATGGATGACGTCGATCCGGTTTTGACCCATTTTGGGCTACAGGTACGGCAATATCGGCATCAGCATCCCTGGCTAGCAGAAAACCTCGGCGGCAGCGATCGCTTTAATCGAATTAGCGATAAACAACGCACGGTATTCTATGGTCTGCGCACCTGTGCAGACTGTGATGACGAGCTAGAGCAGGTGGCGCTGGTCACCCATATGGGCGGCAAACCCATTGACGTCACCCTGGGCGACTGGCTACAGCTTGATCTCAGCGAATGGCGCATTGCCCTAGCCACGCCGGGTCTAGAACTCGACGACAGCGACCCCGACGAACTGCGCCTTTTTGAGCTAAAGGATAGCCAAGGGGTGCTGCTGGAGCGCATTCGAGACTAGGGGCAGCCTGACGATCGCCACTGGCGTAGTGGACTCTTCCGTGATCGGGGCAGGTTTCATCTCGCCCCGAAAATCTAGCAACTGCACAATCAGTAAATAGGCCACACTCAGCAAAACAGCGATCGCTCCCGTGGCGATCGCAACTAGTTTTGAGCGATCCATGCCGTTTTCTCCACCTGGTTTGTCTCTGTTTTCATGTCTCTGTTTTCATGTCTCTGTTTTCATTATGGGGGAGTTGGGCAAGAACGGGGCGATTACCGCTCAGGCAGGACTAGCCGGTTCTAGAGCGATCACCGCCTGGGATCGCCTATAGTCGCCTGTAGTTGCCCGGACTAAGAAGGAGGGCGATCGCCATACAGCGACTGAAAAATAAAGTCGAGATCCAGGCTCCAAGATTGGGGATCCTCCTCTGAGCGAATCAGATGGATTTGGTCAATGAACTCTCGAAAATAGACCCGCCGCTCCGACTCCGATAGATCGTGCCAAAATTGGGGAATCGACAAGGTTTGGGCGATCGCCTTCAGATTCGCAGGCGGCAGTTGGGCCTGGCGATCGCGCAGAGCCGACAGTTCTGTTTTGAGCGTATAGCTGCGCAGACTAGCGGTTTGGTCATCGAGAATGCCCTGATCCACCAAGGTGGGCAAGCGCTGTAGAATGTCCTGCTTCACGGCAATCTGTCCACCAATCGCCTGCTGCAGTCCGTCGATGTCCGGCAACTCTAGGGCAGCGATCGCCTTGGGTAAATCCTGACAAATCCGCTGAATGGCCTGGTCTAACACATCCCCATAGGCAATGGCGCTGCACTTGAGCGATAGCCGCGGGCAAGCCATGGGGCGCAAATAGAGGTATTCCGTAGCGCTCTGTCGCCGGGTGACGCGGGTCACGGTCATTCCCGACTGGCAGGTCTGGCAGGTCACTAAGCCCGCCAGAGAACGGGGAGCGCTGGCGGTTTTGGGCGGCAAACGGCGATTGCGGCGCATGAGGCGATCAATTTGGGCTGCTTCATCGCGGGAGATCAGCGGCGCGTGGGTATCGGAGATTACATCACCGGTGTGGTACTGCAAATCACCGCGATAGATCGGACTGGTGAGCCAACGCCGCCCGGTGGATACCGAAAATTTCTTACCAAACTGTTGATTAATCTGACGAACACTGCCCCGCAGGGTGCCGTAGAGCAAAAAGTGTTCCACCAAGGCTTTGACAATAGGAGCTGTGCTGCGATCGATCACATAGCGATCCTTGCCGCGTCGGTAGCCATAGGGCGCTTTCCCAGGCGGCGGCAGGGCATTCACCCGATTTTTGGCATGGCCCCGCTGAATCGTTCGCCCGCGCTGCTGTTGCTGGAGCTGACGAAAGAGGTCGATCATCTGCGATCGCTCTAGGCTATCCGGATGGTGCGAATCATCGTCTAGGGGCGTGAGGGGAATCCCCAACTGTTCTAGCACAACGAGGCGATCGCTCACCTCCGCTAAGGAATCCCCCAACTCTCCCAAACGGCGCACCAGAATTGATTGAATTAAACCGGCGCGGCAATCGGTGAATAATTGATCAAGCTGCAGGCGATCGCCCCAGTCTTGATAGAGACGATCAATGGGGCAGGGCCAATCGGGCTGCTCTGCCGAGTCAAGATAGGGATCGCCATACCAATAGGCTGCAGTGGTCATAGATCTTGCTTAACACCTACCAGATCAGCACTCTCCAGGTCAGTCGGTAATTTTGCGATATCCAGC
>DATNRH010001140.1 GCA_036703605.1 Candidatus Obscuribacterales bacterium
AAAAATATTATCCGCTCGGCGCTCGACCTCCCCAACGGTCTAGGCACCGACATGTATGAGTTTCCTGCCCTAGCCACACCAGCAGCAAAGCGCAGGATTAAGGAACAATATCGCCAAGCCCTGGATTCCCTCCCCTTAGACGACGAGACCATTGAACGCATCGTCGCTGAAGCCAATGATGCCTTTACCCTCAACCGCGACGTGATGCATGAGCTAGAAGACGAGGTGAAAGCCGCTATCGGTGATCACACCTTTGACCTGCTGACTCGGCAAGACCGCCCCGGCAGCACCGCCCGCTGTCCTCACCACAGCAGCGATCGCGAGCTAGTTGTAGGTTAAGCAATCCTCGATCTCCCCTGATGCCGGAAACGAGGGGGGATCCCAAGGGATCGCTCATACGTCGTCCACCTCTTTGACACAGCAACACCATCGAAGAGCTGGCACGCCCCAGAGCCATGTCGGTGTCTTGGCCAAGCCCTCTCGTTTTCATCACACCTTAATGCCTGTCCATCATGAAATCCTTATCTCAAACCATTCAGTTTGACGCCGATCTGCTCAATAAATATAACCAACCCTTACCGCGCTACACCAGCTATCCTCCCGCTACTGAACTATCCTCCGATTTTAATCTCACCGATTTTCGAACCGCGATCGCCCTCGGCAACTATAAGAAAACACCCCTATCGCTCTATTGCCACATTCCCTTTTGTGAAACCGCCTGTTATTTCTGTGGTTGCAACACCATTGTCACCCCACGCAAAGGCATTGCTAGCCCCTACGTAGACTATCTCTCTCGCCATATTCAGCAAATTGCGCCCTTGGTCAGCCGCGATCGCCGCGTGCATCAGCTCCATTGGGGCGGCGGTACGCCCAATTACCTCAACCTGAGTCAGGTTGAAACGCTGTGGGAACAGATAAACCAGCATTTTACCTTTGACGACGCTGCCGAAATTTCCATCGAAATCAACCCACGGGATGGCGATCGCCACTATCTGCATACCTTACGGCAGCTTGGCTTCAACCGCATTAGCTTTGGCATTCAAGACTTTAACCCCACGGTGCAGGCCGCCATCAATCGGGTACAGCCTGAATCCATGTTGTTTGACGTCATGGACTGGATTCGGGAAGCCAACTTTGAAAGTGTCAACGTCGATCTGATCTACGGTCTGCCCTACCAAACCCTCGATACATTCCGAGAAACTGTCGAAAAGACCCTAAAACTCAATCCCGATCGCATCGCTGTCTTCAACTTTGCCTATATTCCTTGGCTGAAGCCGATTCAAAAGCGGATGCCCGAGTCGGAGATGCCCAGCAGTGCCGAAAAGCTGAAAATCCTGCAGCAAACCATCGCCCAGTTGACCCAAGCTGGCTATGTGTTTATCGGCATGGATCACTTTGCTAAACCCAATGATGAGTTAGCGATCGCTCAGCAGACCGGCGAACTCCACCGCAACTTCCAAGGCTACACCACCCAG
>DATNRH010001141.1 GCA_036703605.1 Candidatus Obscuribacterales bacterium
TAGGGAACTATTCAACACACTTGCCAGCAGCGCCCGAGATTGATAGAGAATTTCCTCCGTTTGCTGCCGCGTTTCAATTTCCTGCTGCAGGCGAGTGTTTTGTTCACAGAGCTGCTGCCGCTGCCGCTGAATGGTGAGATGATTTTCCAGTCGGGCTAGCACCTCTTCCACCTGAAACGGTTTACTGACATAGTCCGATCCGCCCACCTGGAAAGCACGCACCTTATCGAGGCTGTCATCAAGGGCGCTGAGGAAAATCACAGGAATGTGACTTGTTTTAGGGTCGGCTTTGAGCGACGTACAAACCTCATACCCATTCAGATTAGGCATGTTAATGTCGAGCAAGATTAAGTCTGGCAGGCGAATATCAATGGCATTGAGAGCCATTTCGCCATTGGTTGCCTTGCGAACTTTATAACCCTGTTCAATGAGCAAGGTTGACAGAAGACGAATGTTATCCGGTTGGTCGTCTACCACAAGGATGTCAGCTTTGGCGGAGGGATGAGGAGCGCTAGTCATGCTGCAAGCTGGCCAATTGAGTAATGTGATCGAAGTGGAAGTTGTTGGTCAGATCAGTGAGTCTGGTAATCAGGGAGGCATGGCAGGATGGAATATCCTGAATGAGACCATGCAGATATTCATCATCACCGCTGCGGGCGGCGGTGTATAGCTCCTGAACCCAGGTAGGGGGCATCACCAATAGGTCTTCAGGAGTGAGATCGAGGGGCTCCAAGAGGGCTGGGGGGGCAATCGCCTGCTCTTCGTAAACGTAGCGCAGACCCAGGTAGTCTGCCATTTTGCTGAATAAATCAGCTTCCCGAAACGGCTTACGAACAAAGTCGTTGCAACCTGCGGATAGTACTACAAGTTTTTCCTCCTCTAGGGCGCTGGCCGTTAGGGCCAGAATCACCGTTGCTTGTCCTTTAAGGGATGCGCGGATTTGCTTGGTGGCCTCATAGCCATCCATCACCGGCATACGCATATCCATCCAAATGAGATGGGGATCCCATTCTTCCCAAATGGCGATCGCTGCCTGGCCATGTTCCGCCTCGCGTACCAGCAGACCGATAGGGGTGAGCAGCTTCATCAACAGTTGACGATTTTCCCACTTATCATCCACAACCAGAATACGGTATTGGGGCAAACCCGGCATCAGGCCAATCACCCGGCGATCGGATAGCTGGGGCTGCACGTCGGTTGCACTCACGGGCGTGGCTTGAATATAAAACTGAAACTGAGATCCTTGCTGGGGAGTACTGCAAACCGTGATTTCCCCGCCCATGAGCTGAATAAATTTTCGGCTAATGGGCAGACCTAGGCCAGTGCCCTGGTTGGACTGCCGCCCACTTTCGGTTTGGGCAAAGGCTTCAAACAAGGAATCGAGTTCATGGTCGGCAATGCCGACTCCCGTATCCATCACCTCAAACTGAATCATCCAAGGGGTTGGTGGTGAAGTGAGCTTGGGCTTTGATCGCACCCAGGCACGCAGGGTCACGTAGCCTGTCTCGGTAAATTTAATGGCATTGCTCAGCAGGTTAAGCAACACTTGGCGGAGCTTGCGCTGGTCGGTGTTGACATAGCGTGGTACATCTGGGGCGATCGCCACATTGAGATCCAACCCTTTACTCTCTGCTCGCAGTTGCATCATCGTATGCAAAGCTTCTAATAAGCTATGGAGGTCAACATTGTCGGAGGACAACACCGTCTTGCCCGCCTCAATTTTGGACATTTCTAACACATCATTGATCAAATCTAGGAGATGTTCACCCGCCCGATGAATGATTTCCAGGTTTTCTCGATGCTCGTTCGAAATGTTGCCATCCCGCAGCATAATCTGAGTGAAGCCAATCACGGCATTGAGAGGCGTTCGTAGCTCATGGCTCATATTGGCTAAAAACTCACTCTTGGCCTTGTTGGCCGCATCCGCCGATTCCTTAGCCGCCTGCAGGGCTAGTTCAGCTCGCTTGCGATCGCTGATATCCCGCACCAAACCTTCATAATAGAGAATGTCTCCGTTCGCATCCCGCACCACCCTTGCCGTTTCCGAAATCCACACATGGCTACCATCTCGGCGACGGATCTCAGACTCAAAATTGGTAATCAGATCTTCTTGGTGGAGAATAGCCAAGAACTCCGCCCGCCGATTGGGATGACTATACAAATCCACAGCATTGAACTGCGATTGCAAAAACTCTTCGGTCGTAGCATAGCCATAAAGCTTTACCAAAGCTAAGTTTGCGGCTAAATATCGCCCATCGGTCGTTGTTTGGAAAATGCCGTCAATGGCGTTTTCAAAAATGCT
>DATNRH010001142.1 GCA_036703605.1 Candidatus Obscuribacterales bacterium
GCAATGGACTCGCGAGGAGTTACAGACTATCCTTCAGGGAGCCATGCGTCTACCTCCCCGGTTTGAAACGCGCCATCGTCGCCAGGATGGCGCTATTTATGATGTAGAAATTAGCTACAGCCGTGCTGTGTTGAATGGTGAGACGGTGCATCTTTGTATCTGTCGAGATATTAGCGATCGCAAACAAGCCGAAGCGGAACGTCACCGCCTTAGCCATGTAATCGAGGCTAGCCTCAATGAGATTTATCTCTTCGAGAGTGACACTCTCCGGTTTGAATATGCCAACCAAGGGGCACTACAAAATTTAGGTTACTCTTTAGAACAGCTCCGCCAAATGACCGCAGTAGAGATTAAGCCCGAGCTATCAGTAGCTGACTTTGATGCTTTGGTTACCCCTCTGAGACAAGGAGACATCCCAACTGTCACGTTTGAAACGGTACATCAGCGCATCGACGGCAGTTGCTATCCCGTTGAGGTGCATCTACAGCTAACTCCATATGCTGGGCAATGGGTGTTTTTGGCGATGATCTTAGATATTAGCGATCGCCAAAAAGCTGAAGCACAACTCATTCGTCAAGCCCGACATGATAGTCTGACTGACTTGCCCAATCGCACACTGTTAACGGAGCGGTTGGAGTTGGCGCTCAAGCGAGCACAACAATCGCAAACCTACCGCTATGCGGTTCTCTTTCTCGATTTGGATCAGTTCAAAGTCATCAATGACAGTCTTGGACATCAAGTTGGCGACCAACTCCTGATGACGGTCGCCCGTGAACTACAAACGATCGTGCGTCCCACTGATTTGGTGGCCCGCTTAGGGGGCGATGAGTTCGTCATATTACTGGAACACTTGCCAAGCATTCAGGTGGCAACGCAATTGGCTGAACGCATTCGGTCGGTCTTTGCTGTCCCTCTAGCGGTTGAGGGACACAGTGTCTTTATTACCACGAGCCTCGGCATTGTATGGGGCACGCGCGACTACACTGAGGCAACGAGTCTCTTGCGTGATGCTGATATTGCTCTGTATCGCGCGAAGGCGGGTGGACGCAATCGCTATGAGATCTTTGATGCGGAGATGCATGTGCAGGTGGTGCATCGGCAACTGCTTGAGCAGGACTTACGGGTTGCTCTAGACGAACAACAGTTTACTCTCTACTATCAACCTATTATGGAGCTGCAGACGCAGCGCCTGATTGGGTTTGAGGCACTGCTTCGATGGACGCATCCCACTCGGGGGTTCATCTCTCCAGATAATTTTATTCCTGTAGCAGAAGAAACTGGACTGATTTGGGACATCAGTCAATGGGTGATACGGGCAGCGTGTGAACAACTGGCGGTGTGGCGACGACTCTTTCCCGAGATGGAACCGTTCAAAGTCAGTGTCAATTTGTCGGGGCGGGATTTGGTGCAAACGACGTTGATGGATACGATTCTCCAAGTCCTGGGTCAAACGCAGCTACCTGCAACCAGCCTTAC
>DATNRH010001143.1 GCA_036703605.1 Candidatus Obscuribacterales bacterium
CGCCCTTGGATGCCCTTGGGCAATTGGTGAAGCAGGAGGTCTACCGAGACTTTAATCATCTCAAGCGTAATTTACTGCTCTGGCTCGATCCGGTTTCGGTGCAACGTTCTTAAGCTGGAAGGCGATGATAGAGAAGGATTAGGTTGAGATGTCATGATGTAGGTTAAACGTCAGCTAATACAGACGTTTAGGGCAATTATTGAAGCAGTCGAGATGCCGGTTGATGTGTCTTAAGGCTTTGATCACGGAGCCTGAGGTACCAGCATTGTATCTATAGAATTGGATGAAAATCTAAGGCATTCACCCTAGTCCTTGCTGAATAAAGATATGAAATTGGCATAAGAGCAAGATACCCACACTACCTTGATAGTGGTTTTTTATTTATGCAACACAGTCGTTCTGAAGCCTAACCATTGTGGAGCAGTGAATGGACTGTAACCTAGGCGAGAAGCCAAGATCCTGGCAACCGCTGTCCGTAACCGTTATGGGAGGTATTTTGCCACGCCGATACATCTCATTCCCCTAGAAAATCTTGGGGCGATCGCCCCTGCCAACTCGAATATTGACGAGGTGTGTGTTGTATCAGTCGAGCGCATCTCCTATGCAGCGATCGCAGCTTCAACTTCTAACGAGATACATTGGGACGTTCATCTCATCCACCCTTGGGTTGCCGTTTTGGTTTTGGGCGACCACTCTTCAATCTATCGGGTACATCGTTTTGCCTGCTAGCAACGTAGTATTCCCTTGGCTGTGGAGTTCTATAGATAGCAAATCGATCACTTTTGACCAGCAGATATTGAAGGCCTTTGGGGTGGCGGGTGAAACGGTAGGCGATCGCTTCCGGGTCGGCCTTGTAACGTTGCTGGAAATGTTGACATAGCTGTTGCCGACTGATCCATGGAGTCTGGGTGTTCTGTTGATTGGCGTCGATCAGATACTCTATTGACTTTAGAAAATTGTGCTTCGACCAACCGTCTTTCATGGGTTGTCCTGGTTCTAGAATGTGGGAGTTTATTGCACGGGATGCTATGGGGCTTGTGCTGGTCATGCACTGACCAGGCCATACCTAACTACAGATTGACGGTGCAATGTATCGCACGACTTATCGGTCTAAATTTGGTGTGGGTTTCCCTACATTCTCGATGTCATCTATCAGGCCAAGGTTGATCTAATGGATGGACGTTGGCCTGAACGTTGATTGTGGATGCTTAGGGGTGAAGTACATTTGCAGCGCGGGATGTTTGCTAATCGTCACGCTATTGAAAGGTTGACTGCATAGCGAGAAGGGTTGACTGTATAGCGATCGCAGAACAACATGTCCGACATCGCAAAACAGGATCCTGATCGAAGGACAAAAGTGTTTTGCTGAGACGTTTTTTGCAGCATTTTTAAGACCCCAGACTTGTCACTTAACAAGCATGTTGGCTAGCTAAATATCGGGGCATAGATTGGGCTCTGAAATCCTGGAGAGATGACTGCGACCATGGGCTGTGAGGGGGGGTGGGCAGGAAGGGAAGTCTTCCGAGACTCGGGCAACGTCAGCGGCGCTTCAGGGGGGCTACAGTCCATCGGGTTAATTGCCATTTACGCAAACAATCAGCAGCCCTCTATCTCCACAAAACCCTCATTTTGTAAGCAATCTGGAGAATCCTAACTTGGACTAAAAGTCCAATGGACTAATATTGGACTAAATTTTTGAGGGTCATTTCAGGGCAATTCTAGGGCGATCGCTTCCCTTCCGTCCTATGAGCACCGACCACGATCCAGGCAATTTGGCCTGTAGATCGGGCTGGGCGATCGCCCCCCAACTCACCTCAATCACCCCTGAAGTGTATCCAATTTCCCATCCAAAAAACGCGGATTTTCGGGGGAAAATCCAGGCAAAATTTGCTGCTTGAACTGCCTTAAATCAAGACATTAATTCTTAGAAATAGACCTAAAACAAACACAATAGACTCATATTAAGACAGTTATGTATAACCGAGAGATTAATAGTCTTAAATTAGGACTTATTTCAAGACTATTTGTATTTATATAAGACATTGTTTGCAAGCGATCGCTCCCTAGTTTTAGAACCACAAAAACGCCGTTTTTCAATCTCCCGTTATCCAGCCAAACGCGATCGCTCCATTTCGCCCATTTGTGCGATCACCAAATTCTTTATCTCAAAACGAGACGCTTAATCTTGTTGTTAGTCTTGACTTAAGACTTAAAAATTCAACTTAAGACTTAGATTAAGACTTAAAAAGTTAATTCAAGACTGAATTTCTTAACAAAGATAGCGATCGTCGATATTGCCCATCATTCTTAGTTCTAGGTATTCTTTTGGTAAAACATCCCACTCAGATTTACGCTAACAATCAGCCCAATAAGTTGATAGGTAAAAACCATGTCTAAAAACCATTACAAACTCAGCTTGTTCAACCGGCGATCGCCCATCCTGTGGGGAGCGATCGCCCTTGCTCTCACCCTAGGAGCCTGCGGCGAAACCACCCCTAGCGCTGATTCTGATGCTACCGATACTGCCGATACTGCCGACACCACCACCAGCGGTGAAGGGCTGAAAATTGGCACCTTGCTGCCGATCACCGGCGACCTCGCCCAATATGGTGGCCCTATGCAAGATTCCGCCACCTTATTAGTTGAAACCGTGAACAGCTGCGGCGGCGTTCTAGGGCAGCCCGTGCAGCTCATTTCTGAAGATGACCAAACCGACCCGGCGGCTGGGGCCGCCGCCATGAGTAAACTTGCCGAAGTCGATCAAGTCTCCGGTGTCGTGGGAGCTGCTGCTAGCTCCGTTTCTAGTGCTGCAGTTGACATCGCCGTTCGCAACCAAGTGGTCGAAATTTCCCCTTCCGCCACCAGTCCCGTTTTCACCGAACAAGCTAAAGCCGGTGACTTTGATGGCTACTGGTTCCGCACAGCACCGCCCGACACCTTCCAAGGCCAAGCCCTGGCCCAGTTAGCGATGGATCAGGGGTATGAAACCGTTGCCGTCATGGGCATCAATAATGACTACGGTAGCGGACTAGTTCAGTCCTTTACTGACGCCTATACCGCCCTCGGCGGCACCGTCGTCAACCAAGACAATCCCACCCTCTATCCCCCCGATGCTTCCTCCTTCGACTCCGAAGTCAGCAGCGTCTTCAATGGTTCCCCCGACGCCGTTCTGCTAGTTGCCTATCCTGAGACTGGTAGTCTTATTTTGCAAGCTGCCTTTGAACAAGGTTTTCTGGGTGGCGATACCCAAGTATTGCTCACCGATGGCATGAAAGATGCCAGCATAGCTGAACTGGTTGGCAAAGACAGCGATGGTAGCTTCGTTATTTCTGGCGTCATGGGCACTGCGCCCAGTGCTGGCGGCCCTGGATTAGAGCAATTCACCGCCGTCTATAATGATGCATTTAACCGCGACCCCTCTGTTTTTGATCCCAACACATGGGATGCCACCGCTCTCATTGCCCTAGCAGCAGAAGCAGCCGGCGACACGAGTGGTACTGCTATCCGCGATGCCATTCGCAGCGTCGCGAATGCACCTGGCACCGAAGTTACAGATGTCTGTGAAGCCCTAGAACTCGTCCGCCAAGGAGAAGAGATCAACTACCAAGGTGCCAGTGGCCCAGTAGATTTGGATGAACAGGGCGATGTGGTCGGTAGCTACGATATTTGGACTGTCGGCGACGATGGTGCCATTCAAGTTCAAGAAACCATTGAAATTAGTGGCTAAGTATCAGGAAAACTCCTACCTGATTGAGTAGCTAAGCAAGCAAGTTTCCCAAGGCGATCGCCTTGGGAAACTTAACAGTTGAAGTTTTAGGATCGTTTTAGAATCACTGTAAAAACAGAGCGATCGTTAGTTTTTTTAACGGTGCTAAAACCTTCCCCCAAAACGCTCAACGTTGTATTCATTCATCACCCCCATGAACCAACCCAACGAACCTAAGGCCAAACAAAATGCTTTTTGGCCAACCATTGATTCCATCAAACGTGCCCGTGAAGTAGCCCAACAAGGATTTTGGGCTGCTGTGATAGTAGCTGTGGTGACTGCCATTTTCACGGTTGTTTCCATCATGGCTGGCAATATTGCAGGACTGCCTATCAGCGCCTGGTCATTTATCGATGTCGGCATCTTTGTGGCGATCGCCATAGGTATTCGCCGCATGTCTCGCATTGCTGCGGTTCTAGGCTTAGTAGTCTACGTAGGCAATCAACTGTATATCTGGTCTGTCACTGGCCCACGGACAACCGGTATTATCGTGGTCGTCTTCCTGATTTTGGCCTTCATCCATGGTGTGCGCGGCACCTTTGCCTACCACAGCTACCGCAAGCAAGGGATTGAAGAAACCCTGGCAGAAGAAAGCCCCATACCTGTAGACGACGTTCCATCCTAAGCGCGATCGCTTCCATCTAGACTCCCACCCAAGAAGTGGGCAAAGCGAGGCATTTCTTCCTATGCTGGAGGAGATGCCTCAACCTTTTTTAGGAACAGGCGATATTCTCTGACTCGAACTCTGACTCGAAGGAGTACAACCTATGCCTGGTTTTGGCGATTTGGTGCAAAAAGCATTCTATTTAGGCGTTGGCATCGCGTCCTATGCCGGTGAAAAAGCGGGAACGACCTTTACGGAACTGCGATCGCAAGCCCAAAAGCTGGCGGATGAAATGGTGGCTCGGGGTGAAATGACCACCGAAGAAGCTAAGCGTATGGTGGATGAAATGGTCAGCAAGGCCCAACAAGTCCCCAACGCCAGCACAAACACGCCCCCAGCCCACTCCGGCGAACCCCGTCGTATCGAAATCCTTTCCGATGACGATGAACCAAGCCCCGAAGCCGTTGACTCTCTACGCGATCAAGTAACCCAACTGCGTGATGAACTCAACCGCCTCAAGAAAGATTCCTAGCTACAGGCTCACTCCGCTCCTGCCACACACACCGCTTCGGTCACCGAGAGGCGATCGCTAGCCCTCATCCACAGACCTAGTCTGCACGATAACCGGCCGGTTGGGCTGAGTGGAGACCATGCCCAACCTCACTGTTACAGGTCAAAACAATGAACGATTGGTACAACGACTGGTGGAAAGCCTGGGATGGCATGGCAGACCAAGTCGAACAGTTCTGCCAAGATGTTTCCGAGCAACTGGACGAAGTGGCTGACTTTTTGATGGACGCCACCGCCACCATCGTCAACGACGTTGAAGCGGCGATCGCCCCCCAGCTTGACGACCTCGATAGCCAGATCAGTCAATGGCTCAACCCAATCCTAGAAACTTTTCTAGACCTAGACGAACCCATAGACAACGACTTCTTCTATCCCATGTATCCGCCGGTGGAGCCTAGGAGCGATTACCATCCGGCCTGCATCGGCTGCCAGCACTACCACGGCCAAGTCTATGGCAACACCCTCCTCGTCTGCGGCATGCATCCCTACGGCTGGGACGGCGACACCTGCCCCGACTGGGAACCACCCCAAATACCTAACCCCTAAGACTATAAGGACTACGCTAGCTAAGCGAAGCTGTTTGTGCAACGTCTTCCGAAGGGAGCAAGCCAAAACCCACCCGTGTTCCCTGAGCGAAGTCGAAGGGAACACGCACGCGTCCCGCTACAGAGTAACGTCCTGTTGCAGCATACCAGCCTCCTCTAGATCCGGCAGATCATCCGTCAACGGATCCACCGGCGGCTGCATCTGTTGCATCGCCTCCCGCGTCTTCCAGCCCGCCTGCCATAGATGCCGATCCTTGAGAGCATTAGCATTTAGCCAAAACCGCACCGTCGGATCACAAGACGCCACCAGTTCTGCAAATACCCAGCCCTGCTCATTTTTGCGATTTACCACTTGGAAATGTCGCCATCCCCAAGTGCTTTGCAGCGACGTCCATTTTGAACCGAGTAGGTGGGGAAATCGTTGCTTCTTCGCCATACTGCTGTCCTAACTCACCAATCCCGATCGCAACGCCCGCACTGCTGCCTGGGTGCGATCGCTCGCACAGAGCTTACTCAAAATATTACGCACATGGGTTTTCACCGTGCCAATCGAAATTTGTAGTGCGTCTGCGATCGCGGCGTTGTTATGCCCCGCCACGATCAGCTCCAGCACCTCCAGCTCCCGATTGGTCAACGGATCTGCATCAATCAGCTCCTCATACTGGGGACTGACGGCATCAATCGTTGTTTGGCGATCGCTCTCCAAATCCGGTCGCGGCTTTTGGGTTTCCTGTAGCACAATCCGAGCGATCGCTGGATCAATCCAGGCATTACCCTGGTGGGTCGCCTCAATTGCCTCCACCAGTTTATCCAGCTTTACATCCTTCACACTGTAGGAATCGGCTCCCGCCGCAAACGCCGCCAGCACCGAATCCTCACTGTCATGCATCGTCAGAATGAGAACCTTCGTTCCCCCCTGCCCATCCTGGGATAACTCATCCCCAGCCATTTGCTGAGCCTTAAAGCGGCGCGTCACCTCAATGCCGTCCATGTCTGGCAAGCCAATATCCACGATCGCCACATCCGGATTCAAATGCTGGAGTAGCGCTAAACCGCGCTGTCCATCCGCCGCATCCCCCACGATCTCAAGCTGGCTATATTGCTGCAGTGCAGTTTTCAGCCCCACCCGGGTCAAGTCATGATCTTCAACTAATACAACTCGAATCTTACTCATCAATCGATCATATAGATATAGATAGTTGGTTTCAGTATGCCGTATTTTTGTAGCGACCTGTTGTTCGGAACACCGCCCTCGATCCATACGATTGGTGCAACGAATGCTCTAGACTGAAATATCGAACTCCAGTCTTAGAAAAGGGAAGCAATCATGCGGCTGTCTCAGATGCTCTTTGTCACGTTGCGGGAAGATCCAGCCGAAGCCGAGATTCCTAGCCACAAGTTACTCCTGCGGGCCGGCTACATTCGCCGCATCGGCAGCGGTCTCTACGCCTACCTGCCCTTCATGTGGCGCGTCTTGCAAAAAGTGTCGCAGATTGTCCGCGAAGAAATGAACGCTACCGGTGCCCAGGAATGCCTGCTGCCCCAACTGCAGCCCGCCGAACTCTGGCGCGAATCGGGCCGCTGGGATACCTACACCCAAGCCGAAGGCATCATGTTTGCCCTCGGCGATCGCCAAGAGCGAGAACTGGGCCTTGGCCCCACCCACGAAGAAGTGATCACCGCGATCGCCCGTGATCTAATCCGCTCCTATCGCCAACTGCCCGTCAATCTTTACCAGATCCAAACCAAATTCCGCGACGAAATTCGCCCCCGCTTCGGTCTGATGCGCGGCCGCGAATTTATCATGAAAGACGCCTATTCCTTCCATCCCGACACCGACAGCCTGGATCAAACCTACAGCGCCATGCACGACGCCTACTGCAACATTCTGCGGCGTACTGGCCTGGCCTTCCGCGCCGTCGATGCCGACTCCGGAGCGATCGGTGGCTCCGGCTCCCAAGAATTTATGGTGCTGGCCGATGCTGGAGAAGACGAAGTTCTCTACACCGACGATGGCAACTACGCCGCCAACGTCGAAAAAGCCGTCTCCCGCCCCGCCGATGCCCTGCCCTCCACCTACACCGCCTACGAAAAACTTCAAACCCCCAACACCCCCACCATCGCCAGCCTCTGCGAATTTCTCAACTGCTCCCCCACCCAGATTGTTAAAAACGTCCTGTACCAAGCCACGTTCGACAACGGTCAGACCGTCCTCGTCTTGGTGAACATTCGCGGCGACCAAGACGTCAATGAAGTCAAGCTCACCAACGAACTCACCAAACTGGCCCCCACCTACGGTGGCAACACCGTCATTGCCCTCACCGTTCCCGATGCCGACCAGCAAAAAAACTGGGCCGCCAAACCCCTGCCCCTCGGCTACATCTCCCCTGGCCTGGCCGACGACTACATCCAACCCACCGCCAACCTCGCGCCCAAATTTCTGCGCTTGATGGACCAAACCGCCACCGACCTGAAAAACTTCGTCACCGGCTCTGATGAGTCCGGCTACCACGTCGTGGGAGCCAACTGGGGCAGCGAAATTCCCCGGCCAACGACCGTCGTCGATGTGCGCACAGCCCAGGCCGGCGATCGCGCCCTCCATGACCCCAGCCAAATCCTAAAAAGCGCTCGCGGCATTGAAATCGGCCACATCTTCAAACTAGGCACCAAATATTCCCAAGCCCTAGGAGCCACCTACACCAACGAACAGGGCGAAGACCTGCCCTTGGTCATGGGCTGCTACGGCGTCGGCGTCTCCCGCCTCGCCCAGGCCGCTGTTGAGCAATCCTACGACAAAGACGGCATCATCTGGCCCGTGGCGATCGCCCCCTACCATGCCATCGTCGTCGTGCCCAACGTCACTGACGCCGACCAAATGGCCGCCGCCGAACAGCTCTATGCCGACCTCAACGCGGCCGGCGTGGAAACCCTCCTCGATGATCGGGATGAACGAGCCGGCGTCAAATTCAAAGACTCCGAACTCGTGGGCATTCCCTTTCGCGTCGTCACAGGGCGATCGCTCAAGCAAGGTAAGGTAGAAGTAGTGAAACGCGCCGACCGTAGCGCCCAAGAGTTAGCCCTTGCCGACGTCGTCCCTACCCTCAAACAATGGGTCACCGAGGCCCTGAACGCCTGATGGAACTGATCACCGTCCTGCTCACCGGATTCATCAGCGTCCTCTCCGCTGGCGGGGTGGTGATCGACCAAGTTGCTACCACTGCCCTTGAGGATCAGCTGCACGATGCCGAGCAGCTTGACGTCCGCATCGACAATACCCCCAGCTACCAGCTTGTCAACGGCACCCTCGATCGCGTCCGCATCGCCGGCCGCGGCCTCTACCCCGTCGAAGACGTGCGCATCCACCTCCTCGACATCGAAACCGATCCCATCCATCTCAATGCCCCCGACCTGCGCCGTGGCACCCTCACCCTAGAGGAACCCCTACGCGCCGCCCTGCGTCTGGTGATCACACAGGATGACCTAGACCGGACCCTCACCTCGCCCTACGTTCTAGACCAACTGCGATCGCTCACCCAGTCCCTCAGCAACGACGAAGCCGCCCTTGAGGATTTTCTCAATCCCCAACTCCAATTCATCGGCAACAACCGCCTGCGCCTCGACGTTGTGTTGCAAAGTGATACAGATCCAGTGGCGATCGCCGCCGAATTTACCCTGAGATTACAATCCGGATCTAGGCTAGAGGTAGCGGATCTGGATCTGAGCATCGATGATCAGTCCGTCCCGGACACCATCACCAACGCCGTTGACCAGATCCTAGAACAGCAGCTCGACCTGAGCCGTCTAGAAGACCAGGGCATCATCGCCCGTTACCTTCAGCTTGACATCCAGGCAGACCAGCTTAGCCTTGTTGGTTTCCTCATGATCGAGCCCGCCGACTAGTTTTACCAAGGAGTCCCCCATGGCTGAAGATCGTCACGTTTCCCGACCCTCCATCACCGCCATCCCCCGCAAACTTCTCATCGCCATCCTGGCCGGCCTACTCCTCGTCGGCGGTGGCACCATCTGGTGGCGCATGGCCACCTTCCAACCAACCGAAACGACCGTCCAAGATCCTGACCCCGACACCGTTACCCCCGACCCCGCTCAGGAGATTGAAACCCAAGCCTACCTGCTCACCCTCGACGGCGACGCCATCCTGCTCAGCCCCAGCGCGATCACAATTCCAGATGGCGACCCCGAAACAGTTTTAACCAGCACCTTCGAGCAACTGTTATCCGGCAATCTCAACACCGATAACGTGTTCACCGCCATCCCCGAAGGCACCACCCTCCAGTCACTTTCCGTCGAAGATGACGGCGTTTACCTCAGCCTTTCCCCCGAATTTACCCAAGGCGGCGGCAGCGCTTCTATGCAAGGTCGCCTCGGACAGGTGATCTACACCGCCACCAGTCTCGATGCGGATGCTGCTGTGTGGATTTCCGTTGATGGCGAACCCCTAGAACTTCTCGGCGGCGAAGGGCTGATCGTCGATCAACCCATGACCCGCACTGACTTCGACGAAAACTTCTCTCTGTGATATTGATAAGGGCACCGCAATATACTCTACAAGAGGGGCGATCGCCTTAACGCACCCCTTTGTCTTTTGGTATAGCTGTGTAGCTGCCTAATTAGAGCCATTACGTTCTATTTCGCGCTCGATCATCTCTTTAACAAAAGCTGGCAGTTCCTTCTTTGCACTGACGGCTTTTTGCTTGAGTCTTTCATAGCTCCCAATATCATCGCCTTCCCAAAGCAGGTCTATTCTTCTGACCTGTCGCATTGCTATATGCTCATAATTCTCTGGAGATGCCCAGTAACAAGATAAGCAAATTGACTTGTCCTTCATGTTGCTCTAGTTATCGCAATGTTCGCATGACCAAGATTTAGCACGGTTGGCAGAGCCACACAGCAGCATAAAGTTTTCCGGCTCTGGATCTGGTTCACAACCAACTTCAAAAGGTACACGGTGATCAATCTGTAGATTACGTTTGTCTACTTCTTTAAGATAAATTAAACACTTGCATCCATGTCTGCTGATCAGTGCTTCTTTAAGCCGCTTGGATAAGCTAGTTCTTCCGGAAAAGCGGGTTAATCTTGCCTTGCTAATGTCGCCAAATCGATAGGCAGCTATTTTAACGATCGCTCCCCCCGTTACATCACACCACCATCATCATCACAGCGGCAGGCGATCGATATCTTTGTTAGAACCCACCACCACCATCACCTTACCTTCTGTTAAACGCATCACGGGACTAGGATTGATCTCAAATTTCTCATCTTCTCCCACCGCCAACAGCGTTAGCCCATAGCGCGATCGCAATTCTAGTTCCACAATAGTTTTGCCATCAAATTCTGGCGGAATGGATACTTCGACGATACTGTGATCGGGGTCGAGTTCGAAGCGATCGAGGAGGCCTGGGCGGGTAAGCGATCGCGCCAGAGCACAGCCCATTTCATGCTCAGGAAAGACAACTTGGTCAGCTCCCACACGGTGCAGTAACTTACCGTGAATTTCAGATGATGCCTTAGCTACCACATAGGGTACCCCAGCTTCTTTGACATTCAGGGTGGTGATGATGCTCTCTTGAATGTAGTTGCCGATGGCGACAATTACTGTATCAAAGTCAAAAATGCCAGCTTCTTTGAGGGCCGTGGGTTCCGTGGAATCGAGTTGGAGGGCGTGGGCGGCTAAATGCTGAGACATGACGTGGGCCACCAGCCGTTCATCGGAGTCGATACCGAGCACCTCATAGCCCAATCCGTGCAGTGTGGAGCAGACGGCTCGTCCAA
>DATNRH010001144.1 GCA_036703605.1 Candidatus Obscuribacterales bacterium
CTCTTTGCCAAGATGAGCGCGGATCGCGATGGCGAAGTGACCCTAGAAGAGTTCATGAAGAGCTGCATGGCCTCCAAGGAGCTCCTTGGTGCAGTAGGGCTACGCGCCGACGATGCTGGCGATACGTAGACCCAACCCACCTATCATTCAATTGTATCTAGTTTTAATAATAAATCTACCCCACATCTCATGGCAGCCGAAACCCTAAGAAACCTGATACGCCTAGCCGATCGCAAGTGGCTCTGATTGCTCTACGTATGGTCCAGAGCTCGTAGATTGCCCACCTGTGCCTGGGGACGAAGAGGGCGACCCAACTGGCACCACGGAGACGGAAATCACCTCTCGCTTGGCCTAACACCGATCGGGCATTGCCAAGAGAGAGTCAAAGGTGGGTGTTATTTCTTCAAAGCAAATCAAAGTTCATCGTCCTGGGGTCCTTGGTTGGAAGTAACAAACATGGTGTCCTCCTCGCCGAGTCCACACCAGCCTAAAGAGTCTTGGAAGAGCTGCCTCTGCAGTGTCTACATAGTAAGCCATCCAAAAAGTGTTACCTCGTCCCCTAGCGCCTCGACAGGAAGGACATCTGGGACATGGAGTCGGTCATAGAACTGGCCCGTTGAATCGGCTACTTCGGGGGCAACAGCAAGCTCAGGATTAGTTGCATCGCCATACCCGCAGAATGCACAAGCCTGCCTCTTCAGCACTGCCCATGAACTTCTTAAGACCCCAATCGACGACCTTGGGGAGGAATCGGCGAAGGTTGGTGGCGGCGAATCCAGGATGAATGGAATTGACAGTAACATTATCCTCTGCCAACTTGCCTATATGCCTTAGCGGCGAAACCCTACCAGCGAGATAAGCACTCCACATAGATAAGGCCAGCTTGGACTGGTTGTAGGTTTCTGCAAGTTAGAGACCGGGCCTCACCTCTAGTTTGGAGGAGTCCGGTAGTTTCGAACTGTACGGTCTGGGTGTCGAGGGTCTTGAGGGCCATAGGGACCGCAAACTCTTTGCTCG
>DATNRH010001145.1 GCA_036703605.1 Candidatus Obscuribacterales bacterium
CGACCCGCCGCTGGATGGCGGCTTCTTCTTCGCTGACGGGGTTGCCGACCCGCCGCTGGATGGCGGCTTCTTCTTCGCTGACGGGGTTGCCGACCCGCCGCTGGATGGCGGCTTCTTCTTCGCTGACGGGGTTGCCGACCCCCCGCTGGATGGCGGCTTCTTCTTCGCCGACGGCTTAGCCAACCCGCTCGAGGAGGACCTGACCCTTTCCGAGACATTTAGTCAAGAATATTAAAGCATATTATTGCCCAACGATTTACTTCCGGATTGGTATGAGCGGGGGGGGACTGCCAGTTCGCGAGATACCACGAAGGTTGAAGTTCGAGTTGACGGACACATCTACTGGTCCTTTGACTATGCTTGAGTAGAAGTTGTTCCTACCACGAGCGGTGGACACTTGAGTCCCCCTGTGGTCGTACATAGCGACAACCTTCCAGGCGCAGCTGCCCGGTTCCTGCATACCGGGATTCCTCCATACGAGTCCCCATTGCAGTGAGGAAAATCCATGAGAGTAATAGGACGCAGCATGGAAGACCTTATCCACTCTGAGGATAGGGTTGAGGAGAAGGAGTTTTTGAATGGACTGCTCAATGTTGTGGCCAGCGCCTCCCTCCAAGTGAATGGTCAGGGCATTCGGGAGTTGAGGAGCACCAATTGGGCTAGTAGGGAACCACAATCTCATGGTGCTCTCCGTGAGGTCGTGCTGGGCCATTGGCAGCGGCCAGGTGAAGACAATCTTAGGGATGTCAGACAACAGGAACAAACCTCGCCTCGAAGGGTGGGGATATCCGCTACACGATTGAGGTCGACAATAACGGGAATGCTAATAATAAGGAAAGGACAGCAGCTCACCGTGGACTGTCATTTCCGTCCGAGATGCAAAGCACATCGCCAAGACGCTCGTCAGTAAAAGCATCGAGTAAGCCCCGGCTCAAGATGAGCTGTGGTGCCGTTTTGATGGTGGACGTATCATTATTGGTGATGAGTGGAAAGTGGTTCGCACCGAGCAAGAGCCCCATCACTTTGAACGACCCAGAGTAGCGCGGCTGTGCCTCACAACCATAAGTTTCCAAAGGATCCATGAGACTTTGGCAGCGTGTTACATGTCAGACTCAGCCAGCCCCCACGTGAACCTACTGCTTGAGGTTCCTGCCTGAGATGGTCATCATCCCCACTAGGCCCCGACTCGGCTCTCGAAGTCACAAACCCCGCACCAAGACCTTATGAGCGGACATCCATACTGGTCCACATGCCATATACCTCCCTGCAGAGGAGGCCGGTCAATGTTCGCAAGCTTGGCCGACAAAATCGAACACCTCACCTCTGTCCACCGCCGTCGATGGTGCTATGCATGCAGGAAAGACATATCTGCTCAAGAATGGCAATGGTATATAAAAAACCCCATCTCTAACGCCGCAAGGAACCGCCATGTAGGTGGTGCGGACCATGATCGCAACATGAGGCGCTTTTGCGCTCGCTGCCAAACGCTACACCCATCCGTTGAGGCTCAAGTGCAGCACCGACTTGCTTGTGAGAGATCTTGCCTGTTCTGCTTGCGGGAATTCGAAGAATCTGTGATCATGTGCGTACTCTGCCCTCCCCCCCCCCCTCCACAACCTCTCCTCTCTTGCCGAGCCACCCTTACTTCCTAGCTCGCAGCACGAAGATATTTGTGTGGCCAACCCCTCGTTAGAGATCAGAGAGGAGGTTGCCACAGATGACCTGACTACGCGGACGCGTTTTGCTCCCGTTCCTCCGCTGCCCCGCTTTGCTCCTCCGCCCTCTTCCAGTGACAAAGAGTTGTCGAAGCGCCTCTTGGCCCTTCTGTCTCCTACATTTGGAGCAATGTCATCGACACAGATGGATAAGTTGTTGCTCGCGCTGCCGGGTATTGTGGAGCTGGCCAGGGAGCAGCAGCTGCCGCGTTCAACAAATGCGCTGATTAATCAATTCATGGCGGGCCACAGCCACTTGAGAGTATCGGATACCACGGTAAGGCGAGCTTTGCTAAAACCTTGCAGCGAACCTTTCCATTCAAGCTCCCTGTTGGCGACAATCTTGTCGGGGCGTATCGAAGCATTTACGACGTCATCCCGCTGCTTTGTGATCGTCATCCCAAGGACCTACCGATGCACTGGCTCTACGACTACAATGATGGCTTCATTGAGGAGTTGAACAACACTGACAGATGGCGATGGATCCAGAACGAGGTGGAGCGAACGCGAGAGGTGCACGAGGGCGACCGCCTAGTCCTTGTGCGTGTGGGCGCTGATGAGTTTCTGCTGAAGCCCTTCCGCAAGGCTAAGCTCTATGCTGTCTTTGTCGACCTGGCAAACTCACACTCTGACCATCTCCGAACGATCGCCTCAAAGGAGCTGCTTGCCCTCTTCCCTACGCGAGGTCTCAGTGGCGCCCAAGTCTGTGTGGCCCTGCAGACAATGCTCTACCAGGCGTTGATTGGGCCTCTTCGTGTGATGGAGAAGGGCATGGAAATGTCCCTCTCGCTGAATGTGCACACAACGCCAACCCGAGTGTTCGCAACCCTCTACAGCATGATAGGTAAGCCTTGCTCGCCGCTAATCTTGGCCAGGCGACCACGTCAACCAGGTGTATTGGCTTGGAATCAAGTCGGCGAATCAACCGCACCCAAGCAGGCACGTTCACTAGCCTCACTTCCTAGATTGGACGAACGAGACAGGGAGCAGCTCAAGTTTTTCTCCCTCGACTATCAAGGCTACGACCCTCCGCCGTCGGACGAGGACCGTGCTGCATGCCAAAAAATGCGAAGTGGAGAGGTACTACACAATATTGTGGTGGGTCAACGTACCAAAAGCACGTTGCTTAACGAGCACCATCTCCACCCTGTCTACGTAAGCCCCGTCCAGGCGCTGATCTTTGCAGCCTCTTGGCGTTCTGCTTGACTTCCTTTGGCCCCAGTGGTTCGAGAGCGCCCCGCTATGCGAGCTTCATCAGGTCACTGAGGGCCTCGCCGTGTGGATCACATCCGGTCTCTTGACAAAGTACCCAGCATTGGCAAAGTGTAAGTCAACCCGCCCGGTCCTCTCTCACGCCCAGTTGTCAATCAGGCCGTCGCTGCTCATCCACGCTTTCCGTACCTCCGTCGCATTGCCAAGCTGGTGCGCGATGATTCACGGCCACAACCAGGCGAGGTGTTCAAGCTGGCCTACCTGACGGGAGACGGAATGGAAAGCTGGCTTGACATGTCCCTGCCCTTGCTCTACAACTGGAAGTGCGATGGCAACGCTGCTGTCCGCGAGAGCTACGTGGCTGACCTTCAGCGTTGGGCAACATTTCTGCCCCTGGTAAAGCTGCGCCATCGGAAACGTGTTGCTCGCTCTGAACTCGAGCCTGGAGGCGAGATCGACAAGCTTGTCCAGGACGCCCTTGCCGCGCTCTATGAGATGCTGAAGGATCAAACGGAGGCTGACCTCTCCTTTGGAAAGCCGAACTTCATCACTGTCAGCTACCTCTGCAAGTACTGGCTCCATGTTGGCGGGCTTGACATCAACTCTGGGAGGCTCTTCAATGAGATGCCAATTCAGCTGTTGCTGAAAATCGGCAAGACCCTTGGCCAGACCAACGACAACCACAGCTGCCGCGCCATCCTAAAAACGGTATGGCGCCCGCCAGCTAATGGCTTCTTAGGCAGGCTTGAAGTCCATTGGTCAAATGGTCGCAGTCAAAGACCTACCTGTGGTGGAGGCCCAGGCCGATGCTTCGGCTAGCAACGATGTGTCGCCCTCACCTATCGAGAACGACTACCTCTCCGAAGTTTTGGCAGCGGTGAATCAAGAGAGCGCTGCTGCCGATGACGAAGACGAGGACGACAGGAGCGATGGGGAAAACGCCAGCGAGGACCCTGTGGATACACCTGAGGATGAGGATGACGTGCTAGACGTAGGGGCAGAGGCTGAAAATGCTGAGCAGCCTATCGAACCTGGCAAAGGTATGAGCTAAGCCCCCCCGCCCCCCTCTTCACCACCACCGGCGCCC
>DATNRH010001146.1 GCA_036703605.1 Candidatus Obscuribacterales bacterium
CCCCCGATCGCCCCACCTCCCATTGTTGATTAGCCTGAAACCCCAGGCCGGTAAACTCACCATTGATCCTGCCCACATACATGGCAGAGACCTCTAGGGATGGAAATAGATCGTGGTGATTCCAGAAATGCTGCGAGAGGCTGGCCGGATCATCCAAATCCACATACCCCATCAAAATGGCATTGGCATTGACTTGGTTAACTACGAGGGGAACATCGAGGAAGCGCTGTAGCTGCTGATCAATGCGATCGCTAATTTCCGTGCGTAAACTGGCAGTCACCTGCTCAACAGCTTGTTGACCATTGCGCAGCGACAGCCATCCTACTAAACCAACCGTGCCAAAAACCTGTACCACAAAGGGTACAACCAACAAAACTCTTAGTGGCACAGACCGAGCCTGAGGGGTCAAGGTCAGCCGGGATCGTTTCCAAGGTATGGGCATGATGCAGAAGAATGATGCTGAGAGGAAGGGCTATGCCCTAGGTCTACACACCCCGATGGTCGCAACCCGCATAGTAGTAGACACAAACGTTACCTACTACGGACACCATGACATATCCTGCGATCGCCCATCTCTAGACTATATGGCAACTCTTCTCTAGAAGTTGCTTAAAGCACCACTATCACACGACAGAACCTGATAGAAACTGTCACAAAGCATTCCCAAAGTACCTGACATTTAGTCTGTCACGTCTTCAATACAATATAAGCTAACTCACAGCACAGGACAGCAAACATGTCCCGACAATCCTTAACTATTTATTTATGAACTATTTATCTATGGATTCATGTATAGAAGGTTAATACAGCATCTCATCATGGGTCAACGCCTAGGCAATCGCGTCAAGACCTGAACGGTAAAATCTTCGAGCGCTATACCTTCATCGAACCCACGTTCTGGCAAGATTCAACCTGCAAGCTATCAGAGTCCTAGTAAGCGCAGCAGACTAGCCACACCGGTGACAGGCGACAGGAGTAGCCCCAGAGTATCGCTGAAGCTGGCTAGCCCCGATCGCCCCACCAGCACCGTATCGCCGGGGCGCAGAGATGGATTGTCAGCCGCATTCAGGGTTTCCGACAAATCGACATCAATGCTCTCTTGCAGAATAGTGCCATCGGGATTCAGACGTACCAGTTCCACCCGACTGCGCCGAGCGCGGTTGTTAAACCCACCCGCCGCTAGGATCGCCTGGTTGAGAGAGGTGCTGGGAGGAAGGGCGATCGCCCCCGGAGCACCCACCTCGCCCACCACATAGACCGTCATGGAATCCGCCGCAAAGCTAGCT
Source organism: Candidatus Obscuribacterales bacterium (assembly GCA_036703605.1). Classification (NCBI taxonomy): domain Bacteria; kingdom Bacillati; phylum Candidatus Melainabacteria; order Candidatus Obscuribacterales; species Candidatus Obscuribacterales bacterium. Next base: position 1,287 of record DATNRH010001146.1, read on the forward strand.
GACGCCAGTTCCGCCAGTTCCGCCGACGTTAGCGCTGTAGCCGTGGGCACCACAATCGTGTCACCATTTTGCAGCGGCAAATCTTGCTGTAGGTTTCCCGCCATCAGCAACTCCCAAAAATCCACCGGGATCACCTGTTCTTGACCGGTGTGGGTGACCCGCCGCACTTGAATATCGCGAATATCGGCCAGTTGGGTAATGCCGCCCGCCACCCGAATCGCTTGACTCACTGTCAAGGCCTCCAGTCCATCATTACTGCTGGTGAGATTGGTATTCAGCCGCAGGGTATGGGGCCCGGGGCGGTTCACCTCACCCACCACCGCTACCTGAATCGGCTGGGTGGCATCCGCTGCAAAATTGGCCGCCGCCAGCCGCCGAGATTCCTCGGGGTTCACGGTCGTTGCGGTGGGGATCACAATCGAGTCGCCATCCCGCAGGGTCAGATCTTGGCGGATATCTCCAGCTTGGATCAAGTCCCATAGATTAATCGTCACCACCTCGGTGCCCAGGGTGCGATCGCTCACCCGGCGAATCTGAATCCGGCGCACATCTGCCGACTGGGTCACCCCTCCAGCTTCCTGAAGCACCTGGGTGAGCGTTGAGGGGCTATCAGGACTGGCGGCAGCCAAGGTGTAGGAACCAGGACGGCTAATTTCACCCGCGATCGCTACGGTCACGGGTCGCGCCTGAAGCAAATTGAGGCTAATAATAGGACGGCGCAGAACTTGGGCATAGCGCGCCGTGATCGCCTGAGTGGCTTGCTCCAGAGTTAAGCCTTCCACAGCGATCGTTCCTGCCTGGGGCAAATGCAGCGTACCGTCAGACAGAACTTGGTATTGATCGGTATATTCAGGAATATTGAAAAATTCAACATTGAGGCGATCGCCCGCTCCTAAGACATAGCGCGTTGGGCTAGAGATCTGCTGCGCCACCCATCCGTCCATAGCCATACTGGCTTGGGGTAGACCAAGACCAGCCACGATCTGAGCCACTGCCATACCACCAGCCACCCATCGCCACCATCGAGTATCCATATGCCTATGCGATCGCATTCAGATTCGCCTGTATAAACTACGCCTCCGTTCCTATTTGCAGACGATCGCCCCTATCATCAGGACGTCTCTCTTGCCTAGGATTCTGGCGATGCATGCCCTTGCCTGACCTCTCGCGCTGTTCAACAAGCGATCGCGCTTTAGATTCACCTATCACCCCTATTGGTCAGGTCTTAGAGCAGAGACTTGTCCAAGTATCTAGAAGTTTCCCAAGCCATCCTCCCCAAAGGCTCCAATAACAATGCCCCTGAACCAACCTGTTCAAGGGCACTAATGCTCATAGCAGAAAGCTTTGACTCACTAAAGTTTCATCGAGGTGCCGTCAGCATACCTGCAAATCCCCGTGTCTTAAGAAGGATGGGTGGGACGACGACGATACCGTTCCGCCAGCCAGGCCCACACCTGAAACTGCGGAACACCAAAAATTGACCAGCCGCTACTTGGATCGTAGGCATTCCACAACGTTTCGCCCGACGACGTTCTATACGTCCAAATGACTGGCTCACTGGCATCATGGCGCAGCCGCTGCACCCACAGCCGACAAAGGTGAGTTAGCCGCTGCAGGGCATTTCTCTGCGGTTCACAAGCATACTCTGGATACAGCAAGCGCTCCAATGCTTCACGGACTTTAGTATCATCGAAACCCATTATTTTAACCTCCCGCTATGAGCGACAACTGTAGCCTACGTATCCAATTTAACGAAAAACCACGATCAACGAGAGCGATCGCGGCAAAACCTTACATTGGTTTACCTACGCAGGAGGGCTGGGCAGGATGGTCTACGGAAGGGGCTACAGAGCGTTGGAACTGGGAGGCTTCACGCGCTGGCGGGCCAGGTCTTCCCCAAGCTGGAGCGCGGCCAGAAAACTGGTGGCATCTGCCTTCCCCTGACCGGCAATATCAAACGCCGTCCCGTGGTCGGGAGAGGTGCGCACAAAGGGTAAGCCGATGGTGGTATTCACGGCGCGATCGAAGGCCATTAATTTCACAGGAATCAGCCCTTGATCGTGGTACAGCGCCAGGTAGGCATCGTGGGCTTCCACCGGACGAGTGCCAAACCAAGCCTGCCCCGGCTTCACCCAAAGGGTATCGGGGGGCGTCAGGCCATCGAGCTGGGCCTGGGGAAAGCGCTGGCGCTGGTCGTCCAGCCACCCCTGAAGCCAATCCACCTCTTCGCGGCCCAACTGTCCCTGTTCGCCGCTGTGGGGATTGAGTCCGGCGATGGCGATGCGCGGCTGCGGCAGACCAACGTCATGGTGCAGGCAATCCATCAACAGCTCTAGCTTCAGAGTCATTAAGGCTGGCGTTAAGGTTTGGGGCACAGCGGCCAGCGGGATATGAGTGGTGGCCAAGAGCGATCGCAGCATCCAACCGGTGAGGGGCGATCGCGCTACAAACATCATGCCAAACCGCGATACCCCAGCCCGCTCTGCTAAGAGTTCCGTTTGTCCAGGATAGGCATGGCCCGCCGCTAGCCAGGCCGACTTGGCAATGGGAGCTGTCACCACGCCATCAAACTGCCCTGCCAAAGTTTGATCGATCGCCTCCGACAAAAACTGAAAGCTCGCTTCGCCACTAGCTGCATTGCCCACCCCCCAGCGTACGGCCCGCAGATCGGCTGAGGCTATACCCACATCGATCAACGGCACCGCATCCGGTTCCACCACAGGCACTCCCAGATCCTGTAAGCGATCGTAGGTCTTCACCAGTACCGCCCGGCTACCGACCACCGTCACCGGCACGGCATCCTCGGGACGCTGATAGAGCGATCGCATCACCACTTCAGGGCCAATGCCCGCTGGATCTCCGAGGGCGATCGCCAGCCGAGGCAGCCTTGCCTGATCAGCCAAATCCGATGATGGATCGAAATCCGATTGCGGACGGGATAACACCATAACGTTACATTACTAAACAATGAGCGGAAACAGGGGGTAATCATTCCCCCAACGACTGGGAGGATTCCGGATGGAGCGCAGACCCAAACTGCCTTAGAATACTCTAGGCGGATGTTCAACATCGATCCTAGACAGCCCCAAGTCCTAGGGCAACCGAGGGGCGATCGCGGCTTTTGATAAGCCCACGATGATGTCTAGAAGCGATCGCTGTTGAGCCTGATTCTTCATCATGACGTTAGGGAGACATAGTTTAGATGAGTAGCGAATTTTATAATGCTGCATTTCTGTCGTTTACCTTGATCCTCGTCGGCCTAGCCATGGGGTTTTTGCTGCTCAAGCTGCAGGGTGGCGAAGAGTAATTCAACGGCGAGGGGCTTGAATATGCAAGTCCCTGCCTTGGCTCTCTATCAACTAGAATCCTTGCCTGGCAAGCATTACACCTATATATAGTCCGATCAGATCCAACGGTGATCTGCGGCTCTTTAAGTCTTCACAGGATCTACACAGGATTTCTATCCTGGCAACACTAGCTATATGAGAAAAGGCTAACCACTTTCTGATAACATCTTATAAAAAGTTAATGTTTTGCAATTGAGATTAAATCCCTCATGACTTTACTGATTGTCGGTGCCACAGGTACGTTGGGAAGGCAGGTCACCCGTCGCGCCCTAGATGAGGGATTTCAGGTTCGCTGCCTGGTTCGCAGTGCCCGCAAAGCATCGTTTCTCAAAGAGTGGGGAGCGGAGTTAGCCCTAGGCGACCTCACCCTCCCTGAGACCCTGCCTGCAGCCTTTGAAGGGGTGACGGCCGTGATTGATGCCTCTACCTCACGCGCCACCGATTCGGTGCCCATTAAGGCAGTTGATTGGGACGGCAAGGTTGCTCTAATCCAGGCAGCCAAAGCCGCCAACGTCGAGCGATTTATCTTCTTCTCCATTCTAGGTGTCGAAGACCATCCCGACGTGCCATTGATGCAAATCAAGCACTGCACAGAACAGTTTTTGCAAGAGTCGGGCGTTCCCTACACCGTCTTACGGCTATGCGGCTTTTTCCAAGGCTTGATTAGCCAGTATGCCATTCCCATCCTAGAGAAACAGGCGGTGTGGGTGATGGGGAACACGTCTCCCATTGCCTATATGGACACCCAGGATATTGCTCGGTTTGCGGTACGCGCCCTGCAAGTTCCCGAAACCGAAAACCGCGTTTTTCCCGTGGTGGGCAACCGGGCCTGGAGTGCCTACGAAATTATTCGCGTCTGCGAGCGCATGTCGGGGCAAGAGGCTAAGGTTACCCGAATGCCTATTGGTCTGCTGAGAAGCATTCGACGGGTAGCCCTCTTCTTTGAATGGACGTGGAACGTCGCCGATCGCTTAGCCTTTACAGAAGTAATTGCCTCGGGTAAGCCCCTAGACGCCTCTATGGATGAAACCTACGAGGTCTTTGGGCTTGATCGCAGTGAAACTGGCACCTTGGAAGATTATCTCAAAGAATACTTCAGCCGCATTATGAAGAAGCTGAAGGAATTGGAGTATGAGCGGGAGAAGCGCATGAAAAAGAAGCGCACGCCTTTCAAAACCCCTAAGTCTTAATCCATCAAGGCAGCGATCGCCCTTTCATCCCTAGGGCTCACGCAGGGCTACACCGTGTCAAGATAGGATGATATGAGACTCAAGTTTGAACGTTGTGGGGATGAGATGCCCAAGGGCGATCGCCAAGCCACTGATACGTTTTCGTTCTGTTAAACCATGATGATTGAGGCATTATGAAAAGGATTTTATCTCGAATTTTTGCACTATTGTTGGTCTGTACAGTAGCTATGGGCTGTGCAGCATCGCCCGGCGGGCTGAGCGGCGACTATCGCCAAGATACCCTCAGCCTGATTGACACCCTGCGAACAGCCATTGAAATGCCAGAAGGCACCCCCGAAAAGGCAGGAGTCCAAGCTGACGCGCGGCAAATGATCAATGACTTTTCAGCTCGCTATCGCCGCAACGGCAGCTACACCCGCCTCAGCTCCTTCACCACTATGCAAACGGCTCTCAATGCCCTAGCCGGTCACTACAGCTCCTACCCCAATCGCCCCGTTCCAGCCAAGCTCCAAGATCGTTTAGAGCTAGAGTTCAAGCGCGTGGAAGCGGCCCTACGGCGAGGCGCTTAGCCCCATCGTTCAGCCAACATCGAGTTATCTAAACCGCCTCTAGCATCGATCTCCAGCGATCGATACCCAGAGGCGGTTTTTTTATGGCGATCGCTGCAAATCGGTAACCTCCCTCTAGCGATGGGAAGACAAATGTTCGTACAGTGGGGGATATTGGATAGCGCACTGACATAGACTGGACATGACTCTGCATTCAGCCCTAGCATCAACAACCCCAGCGTTTGACTCCCTGGAGCAGGCTCTTAAGCATTACTTTGGCTACGATCGCTTCCGGCCAGGCCAGCGACATATTGTCGAAACAGCCCTGCGGGGACAAGATCTGCTGGTGATTATGCCTACGGGGGGCGGGAAGTCGTTGTGCTATCAGTTGCCGGCGCTGCTCAAGCCGGGGCTGATGGTGGTGGTATCACCGTTGATTGCCTTGATGCAGGATCAGGTGGAAACCCTGAACGATAACGGCATTCCAGCAACGTTTCTCAACAGCAGTCTGTCCAATGAGCACGTCCAGCAGCGCACGGCCCAGCTTCTCCGGGGCGAGATTAAGTTGCTCTACGTGGCTCCAGAGCGGTTGCTGAACGATCGCTTCCTGCCGTTTCTCGATCGCCTCCATGATGCCTTGGGGCTGGTGGCGATCGCCATTGATGAGGCCCACTGCGTTTCGGAATGGGGGCATGACTTTCGTCCAGAATATCGGCAGCTCAGCCAGATCCGGCAGCGCTACCCAACGGTGCCGCTCCTTGCCCTCACCGCCACCGCCACTCGCCGCGTGCAGCAAGACATTGTAGTGCAGCTTGCCCTGCGCCAGCCAGATGTTTACGTCGCTAGCTTTAACCGACCGAACCTGTACTACGAAGTGCGGCCCAAGGAGCGCAACGCCTATGCCGATCTGCTGCGGGAAATTCGCAGTCATCGCCATGGTTCCTGCATTGTCTATTGCTTCAGCCGCAAGCTAGTGGATGAAACCGCCGATCGCCTCCAGCAAGACGGCATTGTCGCCCTGCCCTACCACGCAGGCTTAAGCGATCGCGTACGCACGGAAAATCAAACCCGGTTCATCCGGGATGATGTGCAGGTGATGGTGGCCACGGTGGCCTTTGGTATGGGTATTGATAAGCCCGATGTGCGCTTGGTGGTGCATTACAATCTGCCTCGGAACCTAGAAGGCTACTACCAGGAAGCGGGGCGAGCCGGTCGGGATGGGGAGCCCTCCCGCTGTTTACTGTTCTTCAACACCGGCGATATTAGCAAGATTAACTATTTAATTGACCAAAAACCTGACGAAGCCGAGCAGATGATCGCCCGGCAGCAGCTCCGTCAGGTGTTGGACTATGCCGAGGGGTTGGAATGTCGGCGGACGATTCAACTGCGCTACTTTGGGGAAGATTTCGGCGGCAACTGCCAGCAGTGTGATAACTGCCTGAACCCTAAGCCCATTGAAGATCGCACCGTTGATGCTCAGAAGTTCCTATCCTGCGTTGCTCGGTGCAAAGAACGATTTGGCATGAACTACATCATCGAGGTGTTGCGGGGCAGTCGATCGAGCAAGATCCAGCAGCGGGGGCATCACAAGTTGTCCACCTACGGCATCGGCAGCGATCGCTCTGCCGAGGACTGGAAACACCTAGGGCGATCGCTCTTACACCAGGGCCTGCTGGATGAAACCAGCGATGGCTATTCGGTATTGCGGCTGAATGCCCGCAGTTGGGAGGTGATGCGAGGGCAGCGACCGGTGCAGATGGTTGCTACGCGTTCTCAGCGCTCCAGCGTGGCCGACGATAGCCAAGCCGCGTCCACCCGTGAACTGTTGATGGATCTGTTGCGATCGCTGCGGAAAACCATCGCCAATGAGCAATCGGTGCCGCCCTACGTGATTTTTGCCGACTCCAGTCTACGACTGATGGTACAAAGCCGACCCACCACCTTGGAGGAATTCGCCTCAATTTCTGGCGTCGGCAGCCACAAACTCACCCAGTATGGGCCGCGCTTCACCGAGACGATTCGCCAATTTTGCCAAGAGCATGGCCTCTTAGCCGAGACCACTACACCTGTAGCAGACGAACCGACCTCTAAGCCGCCGCTCTCCGCCCGCCGCCGCCAAATCCTGAACCTACACCAGCAGGGTATCGCTCCTGCCCAGATTGCTTTGGAATGTGACCTGCGGTTGGGGACTATCTACGACAACCTAGCGACCTTGATTGAATGGGGCGAAGTGATCGACGTGGATCAACTGGTAGATCCCGAGCGGCAGCAGGCTATTTTGAGGGCGATCGCCCAGGTGGGAGATGATGCCCTGCGGACGATTCGCGACCAGGTGGGAGAGGATTACGACTTTAACGAAATCCGCATCATGCGATCGGTATGGCGGATGCAGCAGCTCTTGTGAGCCGGTCAAGTTCTAGCGAGCCTGCCCGAATCCTTCAGGTTTTCGAGGGCATAGCGCGGTACACTCAGGGGGCACCATCGTGGTGGAATCGGGGCGTTCTGGCAGCTTGTTGAGCCGAGCCGAATGTCCCCTTCATCGCGACTGGATGTAACGATACCACTTGTCAGCACGGAGAGACGGATTTTGGGGGCAGAACTGCGAAGCTACGTATATCTCGATAGTTTACAAGCACAGCACGCTGCCTACATTGGCACCGTATCACTAGGTTTTTTGCCGCTGCCGGGGGACGCCTCGCTGTGGGTTGAAATTTCGCCAGGCGTAGAAATTAATCGCATCACCGACGTGGCGTTGAAGGCGGCGGCTGTGCGGCCGGGGGTGCAGTTTGTCGAACGGCTGTACGGACTCTTAGAAGTGCATTCCACCAATCAGGGGGAGACCCGCGCCGCAGGGCAGGCGATCTTGGAAGCCCTCGGGGTGCGCCAGCAAGATTGCTTGCGTCCGAAGATTGTGTCTAGCCAGATTATCCGCAATATTGATGCCCACCAAGCGCAGTTGATTAACCGCAACCGGCGGGGACAGATGATCTTGGCAGGACAAACGCTCTATGTGCTAGAGGTGCAGCCAGCGGCCTATGCGGCCCTAGCGGCCAACCAAGCTGAGAAAGCAGCGTTGATCAACATTTTGCAGGTGGGAGCTGTGGGCAGCTTTGGGCGGCTCTACTTGGGGGGTGAAGAACGGGATATTTTGGCAGGGTCGGCGGCGGCGATCGCCTCCTTGGAAGATGCACCAGGGCGCGATCACGGCACAGGCAGTCAGGAATAGGATGGAGGAGGTATGGCAAACTACGACCATTTAGCACTCTTGAAACAGGGATCCGATCGCTGGCACGCATGGCGATCGCACCATCCTGGGCAAGTCTTAGACCTCAGTGAGGTGCGGTTGGCCGGGGTGTATTTCAAAGACACTGACCTGAGCCGCATCAACTTTCGGGGAGCGGATTTAAGTCAAACGGTGCTGACGGCGGCCAATCTCCAAGGGGCCGACCTCAGCCATGCCAACCTCTCGCGATCGGAGCTTAGCCATACCCGCTTGCAGGGAGCTGAGTTCGTCGGCGCAGACCTATCCTATGCCCAGCTCTCCCACGCCAATCTCAGCCATGCTAATTTGATTAGCGCCAACCTGCGCGGCGTGATCCTACGCGACGCCGACGTCAGCCATGCCAATTTAGTCGGCGTGGATCTGCAAGACGCTCACCTAGAACGGGCAAACCTGAACCAAGCCACCCTGAACCGGGCTAATCTGCGGGATGCCTATTTAGTCTCTGCCCACTTGAACCAGGCTGTGTTTGACCATGCCAGTCTAGTCGGCACCCAGTTGGTGAGCGCCTTTCTATACGGGGCAATCTTTCGCCAGGCTAACTTGAACACCGCCAATTTCTTACGGGCCTATGCCTTAGACGCCGATTTCCAACAGGCTAATCTTGTCCAGGCTGACCTCCGCTGGGCCATGCTGCAGCGATCGCAGTTCCAACAGGCCGACCTCACCCAGGCCAATTTGCGGGGGGCAGACCTGCGGGGCGCTAATTTTCGAGGTGCCTGCCTGCGCGGGGCCAATCTAGAAGACGCCAAGCTGGATCGGGCCGATCTCACCCAGGCTGATTTGAGCGACACAAACCTTAACCCAACCCAACTTCGCTATACGATGATGGAAAGCGATCGCTCCTGATCGGTCTGACCTCTAGGGCAGGGTTGAACGGTTCGAGCCCAGTCAAACTAAGCCAGAGATCTTCATGGGAATACGATGCTAGGAGCGATCGCCTGAAGCTGCATGGATTGTGCAGCATTCCTCTCGTAGTTCAGTTGCATCCATTTCTTTCTATTGCATCTATGACTCTCACGCAAGATCCACAGATCCAGGATCGTCTAGCAAAACGCCTGTTTCCTCGCCTGAGAACGGTGGCGATCGCCTTCCTACTCATCGGGGTCATGCTACGAGTTGTATTTCTAGAGCAAGAATTTTTCTGGGGAGACGAGGTGCTCACCGCCCTGCGTATCTCCGGCTATTCTGAAGTGACGGTCGTCGATCAGCTGTACCAGGGACAAGTCCTAGAGGCCCAAGATCTACAGGCCTACCAGCAGCCCCAGGCCAGTCCCGGTTGGGGATCGGTGTGGGCGGTGCTCACCGATCATCCGGAGCATCCTCCCCTATACTATGTCCTAAATCGCGTTTGGACTCGTCTGGTGGGCCTCTGGAGCGATCGCCCTGTGCCGACCGTACGCAGCCTATCCGTAGTGTTCAGTTTAGCCACCTTACCCTTAGCCTTTGCCTGGCTACGACAGTGTTTGAGCAGTCGGGTAGCCTGGATGGCGATCGCCCTGATGGCGGTGTCTCCCCTGCATGTGCTCTATGCCCAAGAAGCTCGGCAATATAGCCTGTGGATGCTGTTGATGGTGGCGTCTAATTGGGCCGTGATGCGGGCCGTGGAACAGTCCACTCGGGCTAGGTGGGGGATCTATGCCCTAACAGCCATCTTGGGCCTATATACCCATCTCTTGTTTAGCCTGGTGTTACTCAGTCAAGGCATCTACGTGATAGCCAGCCAAGGAGGGCGCATCGGAGCTATTTTCTGGCGCTATGGACAAGCGATCGCCCTAGCCCTGCTAGCCTTTAGCCCTTGGCTGTGGGTGATCATAACCCGGTTTGAGGGTCTACAGCGTACGGTACAGCAAGCCCAAAACCATCGCTCGGTGATCGACCTCGTGCAGGACTTGTCTCGATTGATTAACCGGGTGTTTTTTAACGCCGATCTCACCTGGGCTAATGGCATCCTTGTGCTGCTGATTGGAGCCGTAGTCTACCAACTCTGGCGGCGATCGCTCACCCCCGCTACGGTGTTGGTCTTGAGTTTGATAGTCGTACCTTTTATGGTGCTAGCAATACCAGATCTGATCACCGGCAGTGCTCAGTCGGCACGGGTGCGCTATATGATTCCTGCTTATCTGGGCATTCAATGGGCGATCGCTCTGCAATTTTCCCAGGGTATCTACACCCAGCAGCGTTGGCAGCGAAGCCTTGGGCGGTTTGGCTGGAGTTTGCTCTTGGTGGGATCTGTGTCTGGAAGTTTAGTCGGTGTCTATCAAACCGACGTGCCCTGGATCAATGGCGGCAAGGTGCGCGATTACTTGGCCATTGCTGAGGTGATTAATGCTCAGGATGCTCCTCGGATCGTCAGTGATACAAGACCGGTGAGAGCGATCGCCCTTAGCTACCGACTCAAGCCAGAGGTCACCCTACAGTTATTCCCCCCCTCCGTCGATCAGTTAGCAGAAATAACCCCATCTCGGTTACGCGATCGCACCTTAGCTCCTATTTCCAGCCGTGGCATGAACCTAGAGGCGATAGAGCAGGAGACAGCTTGGGTGGTGGATCCATCACCCGATTTTCAGGCCCATTTAGCATCCTTAGGACGCCTAACCATGAAGCATGAGGGGCAACATCTACAACTCTGGGAGTGGACACGCCGGTGACCATAGCACCCTTAAAGCAATGGCTACGGTGGGGGGCGATCGCCCTATTGGTGATCGGTATCCTATTCCGGTTTGGCAACCTAGGCAAAAAGGTGTACTGGATTGATGAAACCTATACCTCCCTGAGGATATCCGGCTATGGGGAGCAGGAACTGATCACCCAGACCTACACCGGTGAGGTGATCACCGTTGCCGATTTGCAAAGCTTCCAGAAACTGGGTCCCGATCGTACCTGGACAGATACCTTAAAATCCCTGAGCGAGTCCCCCCAACATCCACCCCTTTATTTTTTACTCGGACGACTGTGGATACAGATATGGGGAGCTAGTCCCGCTACAGTGCGATCGCTCTCGGCGCTGCTCAGCTTACTCACCTTTCCTGCTCTCTATTGGCTAGGGCGCGAGTTATTTGAGAGTTCCACACCTCGATGGCTAGCGATCGCCTGCGTAGCTGTCTCTCCCTTCCATGTACTCTATGCCCAAGAGGCTCGGCAATACAGTTTATGGACAGCTCTGACCATTGCCAGCGGAGCCGCTCTCCTGGGGGCCATGCGTCTGACCCAAGCCACGGTTCCTCCCCAACGACGCTGGCTAGCTTGGAGCACCTATACCCTGCTGCTGGCTACGAGTTTCTACACTTTTTTGCTGACGGGTCTGGTGGCGATCGCCCATGGCGTCTTCATTGGCATCCGTACGTGGCAAAAGCGGAAGCGATCGCTGCTGCTATCGTATTTAGTCGCTACAACATCAGCCATTCTGCTCTTTGCCCCGTGGCTATGGGTGATGATCAACCATGCCCAGCGGGTGAGCAATACGGCCGCTTGGGCGAATGAACGGTTTTCCTTAGATTGGCTGATTCTCCGCTGGTTACTGTACCCCATCAACCAGTTCCTGGATCTGAACCTAGGCGATCGCTATTTGACCTCTCCTGCCATCCTTTTAATGGTGGCGATGGTGGCACTCATCGTCTATGCGGTCATCGTCGTTGCCCGCGAAGCCCCACCCCTCACCGCTCAATTTATCTTAGTCACCACCGCTGTTCCAGCCCTGATCCTGATCCTACCTGATTTACTCTTAGGGGGACAGCGATCGGGCACTGCTCGCTACATGATACCCGTTTATATTGGACTACAGCTTGCGGTCGTCTATGCCCTCAGCCTACGCCTTGAGACAAGCACCCGCGCCCGCTGGCAGCTCATCACCCTGGGAGTTTTGGCATCTGGTATCGTATCCTGCGGCATCAGCAGCCAAGCCACGCTGTGGTGGACAAAAAGCCCAGATAAGCATCAGCACAATCATCGCATCGTGGCGGCCCTGAGCCAAAGCGATCGCCCCCTGGTGATCAGCGATGATTCGACAGAACTCAGCACCTGCTTTGCCTGTCGAATGCTCACCCTAAGTTATGATCTACCACCCGAGACTCGCCTGCAACTGGTGCGATCGCCTCAAATTCCTGTATTGCCAAGCGATCGTCCCGATGTATTTGTCATTAGCCCATCGCGCCGGCTAGTCCGAAGACTGGAAGACCAAGGCTATACATCACGACTGGTGTTCGAAGCTGATCGGGTTTGGTTTTGGCAGTTGACGCCTGATCAGTAGGTAGTCATCCCTAAACTCTGGTGGACGTTACTGAATACAGCGTTGCTGAATCGATTATGAATCGCAACATCTACCCTCACCCCAGCCTTCTACCACAAGGAGAGGGGACAAGAATTTTAGCTCCCTTCTCCCTGGGGAGAAGGGTTGGGGATGAGGGCAATTCATAATCGATTCAGCAACGCTGAGTTTTCGACTCATAACGTGATCGAACTCAGGTCATTAGAGTGAGAATCGGGAGAATATCATAATGTGCGAAACAGATATCCAATTCCTAGCCCCAGACCTAACCCCGTAAACGAGACCAGCGACAAAATAACGAAGGAGCGCCAGCGGCTCTGCTGCCATTGCTGCAACTCTAGCCGGGCCAGCAACTCGGCGGCTAACACCATAACCACGTAACTAAATATCCGTATCCAAACGAGTGCGATAACCACGAGAAAGGCTGCACAGATAATGGTGGTGAAGTAGCCAACATCCGACGTAAGCCACGAGCGGATGAGGGTTCGCACCCCTTTTGAAAAAGTGGTGAGCAACAGGGCTTCCGCAAGGGTAAACGCTAGCACGGCGACCCAAGCTATCCAGGTGACGTGGGCAGCATATAAGAACCAGCTAAAGGTGGTATAAGCCAGCAACAGTAATCCAAGGGCTAGCCAAGGCAGTTTAGTCACGACAAAGATTCGGATTCAAAAGGGTCGGATGGAGGAGGTGGATCATTGGTGAGAGGTGATTCAGGGGCGATCGCTTGAGGATAAACATCTTCGGCAGTTGCCCCAGGAACACTGTCGAGGGTAGCCGCAACGCTGAGCCAGGATGAAGCATCGCCAGCAGGAGCCCGATTGTTCATGATCGAATCTGGAAGGGTAGCGATCGCTGGTTCGGGATAGTGGTCTGACGTCCATCGATCCATCACATCGCGAATCAGCACTTCTTCAATCAAGACTTTGACGACAACAGTGAGAGGCAGGGCCAGCAAGAGCCCCAGAAAGCCAAAGGTGGCGGCAAAAAAGATTTGGGCGATCAGGGTCATGGCAGGCAATAGGGAAACCTGCTTGGCCATGACAGTTGGCGTTAGCCAGTAGCTTTCAATATTCTGAATGACGATATAGAGAATGATGACGGGAATGGCCTTCCAAGGTGCGTCAATCAGGGCGATCGTTAGCGGGAAGATGAGGCTGAGGGTAGGGCCAATATTGGGAATGAAGTTGAGTAAGCCGGCTAGAAGTGCATGGGCTAGAACTAAGCGAATGCCAAGAACCAGCAATCCCAATCCACTGAGCAGCCCTAAGGTGACGGAGCTAATGACAATGCCGCCAAACCAATTGCCTAGGGCTGATTCACATTCCACGAGAATGGTGTCAACACGACGGCGATAGAAGGATGGGAAAGCTTGGATGACAGCTTGTCGGTAGGGCTGGGGGTTGGCCAAAAGCATCAAGGTAATCACAATGACGACCAAGAGCTGGAACACCACTGCTAGGGAGTTGGAAAACAGCGCAAAGAAGTTACTCAGAATATTCTGAACAAGCGGCTGAATCTGTTGGGCTAGGTTGGAAATGCTGGAGAGTTCAAGCTGTTCTGCAAAAAGTTCTGGATTATTCTGAATAATGCCATCTAGCCAGTTGGTAATTTGCTGAAATCCCTTGGGCAGGAGTTCTAGAAGGCTGAGAAACTGTTCAGTGAAGGGCGGAACAATCACCTGCACAAAGATTCCACCCACCAAGGCTAATCCAATCATAGCGATGAGGATAGCTAGCCCTCGGCGGATGCCAAATTTTTGGATGCGTCGTACAAGGCTATTAATAGCCGTAGCTAAGACCACAGCCGTGAAAACCAAGAGCAGCATTTGGCGAATTTGCCATAGCAGCACCAGGGCGATCGCTAGACACAGTATCCCAATCCACTCTCCTAATTTCACCTGCTTCACTCCTGCACGTAGGCGCTTACATACTATCTAACCTCACCCCTGGTTGGTTGACGAGAGCAGGTTTTGATCGGTCATCCTTGGCGATCGCTTCTCAAAATCCGCTAGGCTGGTTAGAGGCGATCGCCCCACCTCTGGTTCAATGCCGTTTTGGGCAACCCAGCAGGCATGGGGAAAGCACTGTTCACTCGTTCTAGCGCATTTGGAATCAGCATGACCGTAACGACACAGCCGGTTCACGTCATTGGCGGCGGCCTGGCCGGCACAGAGGCGGCTTGGCAGGTAGCCCAGGCAGGGGTGCCCGTGATTTTACATGAAATGCGACCGCAGCAGGTTAGTCCGGCCCACCACACTGAGCATTTGGCCGAACTGGTGTGCAGTAACTCCTTTGGGGCCCGGGCCAGCGATCGCGCCTCAGGACTTCTCCATGCCGAATTGCGGCGCTTGGGGTCGGTGGTCATTGGTAAAGCGGATGACCATGCGGTCCCGGCTGGGGGAGCCTTGGCGGTGGATCGGGCAGTGTTTAGCCAAGATCTGACAGAAACCCTCAGCCGTCATCCCTTGATTGAACTACGGCGAGGAGAAGTCTCGACGATTCCCACCGATGCTGTTGTGGTGCTGACGACTGGGCCGTTGACCAGTGAGGCCTTGGCGGATGATTTGCGCCGGTTGACGGGCATGGAGTATTTGAGCTTTTTTGATGCCGCCAGTCCCATTGTGGTGGGAGAGTCGATTAATCAAGACATTGCCTTCTTGGCATCCCGCTATGATCGCGGGGAGGCAGCCTACCTCAATTGCCCGATGACCCAGGTGCAATATTTGAATTTTTGGCAGGCGCTCTGTGAAGCAGAACAGGCAGAATTAAAAGCTTTTGAACGAGAGACGGCTAAGTTTTTTGAAGGCTGCTTACCCATTGAGGAAATGGCGCGGCGCGGTGAGGATACCATGCGCTATGGGCCGCTGAAACCGGTGGGGCTCTTCGATGCGCGACATGGTGATTTTCGAGATCCCAATAATCGCGATAAACGTCCCTATGCAGTGGTACAGCTTCGCCAGGAGGACAAGGCTGGCCAACTTTGGAATATGGTTGGCTTTCAAACGAATTTGCGCTGGGGTGAACAAAAGCGGGTATTCCGCATGATCCCAGGCTTGGAGGCGGCGGAATTTGTGCGCATGGGCGTGATGCACCGCAATACGTTTATTAATACGCCAGAACTTCTGACCCGATCGCTGCAGTTCAAAACGCGGCCATCCCTGTTGGCCGCCGGGCAATTGGTGGGTACCGAAGGCTATACGGCGGCAGCGGCCGGGGGCTGGTTGGCGGGCACCAATGCAGCGCGGGTTGTCCAAGGGCGATCGCCCCTAGAGGTACCAGAAACGACGATGATGGGTGCCCTGATTGACTTTATCAGCAGCGCTTCACCGAAACACTTTCAGCCCATGCCGCCCAATTTTGGCATTTTGCCAGAGCTGCCCCAGCGCATCCGCAATAAGCAGGAACGCTACGGTACCTATCGCGATCGCGCCTTTCAAGACCTCGAACGCTGGGCTCAAGAGCAAAACCTGGTTCTGCAAGCGGGCGAGCTCAGTCCCCTATCTGCCTAAGAAAATAACCACGCCTGGTAGTCTGCACGACTATCTAGAGAGCGATCGCCATGGTAGGTTAAAGCCACTGACAACAGTTTGAGTATTTCCCCGGTTTCACCGCCGGGCTTTTTCATGGCTTCAGAACAGTCCAGGCTGGCGATCTGAGCCCCAGAGATACTGATGGAGCTGGTCAAACTGCCAGGCATAGAACAGTACCCCATCCTGTTGAGCGCGATCGCAGAGTTGAGCCAAGTGGGCGATCGCATCCACCGTCTCCTGATGCTGCATCGCTGGGGCTAGGGGATGCTGCCAGGTGCGCAAAAAGGTTTGAATTACGGTGCGATCGCTTTCTGCAATCAGAGGTGCTTGAACAGTTTTGAGCCGGTGGGATCCAGGATTCGGATCATCCAGGTCAGCATCTTCCGCGATTTGCCAGTGGTCTGCCAGCAGAGGCAGCAGCTCGGTTGCCGTATATTTTTTGCGCGCCAGCAACCGTAGACCCGCCACTTCAGGGGGCTGATCCTGCTCGACGAGGGCCGCCCGCAGATCTTTGAAGAAAGGTTGAATCACCTCCCGATCCACCGCCAGGCTGAAGCGATCGCCCGCCTCGGAATAGTCTGCAGCCTCGCCCCCATCCAGCCACTGAGCCTGATAGCTACGATAGGCAGCGGCTAGATCGGTCTGGCTACGGGCCTGTAAGCGTTCCCAGCGGGACTTGCCCACCAGAGCCATGAACCACTTGCGCATCTGGGGGGCAGAGAAAAGTGAGGATGCTGTCTGTAGTTCGTCTAAGGGCGAGCTGGCAGGGGGTAAGTCTAGATGCCGATCGGTGAGCAAGGGCAAAGCAGCGGCTGGATGCTCGGTATCTGCGGCAACGTTTGCAAGGACGGGGATTGGGTCAGAAGGTTGATAGGCTGACTCTTCTGACTCTGAGGTTAAGCCTAGCTCCGACGGAGGGCAACTAGAATCAGCAGCGGTCGGCTGACCTGGCGCTGCCGTCTCTTTTGCATAGGGTTGGGCCGGCTGCTTCGCACGTCGGGCCTGAAGTTGTGCTGCCGTCATTAATCCAGGAATGCTGGCCAGGTCTTGGGGTGGCTCATCATCAGAGGCATCCATCTGAGCCGATAAATAGAGATCGGCCACCACCGGCCCAGCCGAGACCGCTGCTCCTTCATTGGCAAGAGCTTCAATTTCTTGAGCAAGGGCTGCTTCATCGACGTCATCGACCTCGTCCCAATCGTCCTCCAGCTCGTGGTTGAGAACAGTTGCTTGAGCAGCCACCGCTTCATCGACGTCATCAACCTCATCCCAATCATCGTCTGGTTCATGGTTGAGAACGGTGGTGAAATGCTCCGACCCATCCGGATCGTTCATCTTTGGTACCGATGCGTCTCCATCGTCTACCCAATCCACCCTAGAGGTGAGGGCGATCGCCTCATCTAGCTCGGCCATCTCGCTATCTTGCTCAGACTCTGGCGCTGCAAACTCATCGGTAGGATCGACAGGGGTCACCTCCCGAGGATTCACCGCTGGGGTCGTCATATCAACCGGGGTCGCCGGCTGTAGAGCTTGGAGAGCAGCTCGGATCAGGTGAAAGTAAAACGGTTGGGCCACATCAATTTCAATAGCTTCGTCCCGCGATCGCCCCAACAATCCTCGCCGTTGTTCTGGCTGGAGGGCTAAAACCTGCCCCTGGGCATTTTGGATGCGCAGCTCTCGGGAAGTAGGGGTGATGGAGATACTGCAGGCATAGGGGCGATCGCCATGGGTAAACTCAACCCGCTGGGGAGGTAAATGCTGGAAACTAGCGTCAATGGGATGGTCAACAGGGGGCTCGGCAACCGGGTCAGGCAGGGGGGTAGCTGCATTGGGACGTACGCCGATCAGCTCTAGCTCTAAGGTGCGACTGTTATTCCATTCATTAATTTTGAGGCGGTAAGCAATATCAATCGGGCTAGGCAGGGGACAGTACTCGCCCCAACGCCAAGCGATCGCCTTGAAGGTCACCTCTTCGGCGGCATCTGAAATCTGCCCCAGGGTAAGCTTCAGGTGATCCTGGTTTTTCCCAATCACCCGCTGCTCCAACACCCGCACTGGGCCACTCCAAAACACCGGATCAGGATTTTCCATGCCGCAAGGATGCAGGCGATCAATTTGCTCACAAAGGTGCAGACTTAGGTCTTGAAAGTCAGCCTGGGCATCCACAGTCACCAAGGGTTTTAAATGCTGGGGCATCAACTGCTGATTAGCGGAGAGACTAAGGCGAAACCGAAATTCATCAAGATGTTCAGCCTTGAGAGAGAAACCGCCCGCAGCCCGGTGTCCGCCATATTTCTCCAGCACCGTTTCTGTAAACTGGAGGGCTTTAAACACGTTGAATTCTGGAATGCCTCGGGCCGAGCCGCGAATGTGTTGCTGATCTTCTTGCTCATAGGTACCGATGAAGACCGGCACGCCGTAGCGTTCCACCAATCGGGAGGCGACAATGCCAATCACGCCATGGTGCCAACCAGGCTGCACCACCACCAAAACCCGATCATTCATCAGGTCGGGCTGGGTCGCCTCACACCAAGCGATCGCTTCTTGTTCAATTAATTCACAGAGGCGCTGCCGATGCTGGTTAATTTGTTCACACACCATGGCCAGCTCCAGAGCCCGCCCAGGATCATCCGTGGTCAGCAGCTCAATCACAACCTGGGGATCGGCAATGCGCCCTACGGCATTGATGCGAGGGCCCAGACGGAATCCGATCGCTTCTGGCTTCAGGGCCTTGTCTTCATTAGCCAAACCCGCTACTTGGATTAAGGCCTGAATGCCCAGGATGCGAGAGCGCGGTAAAAGCTTCAACCCCCGCCGCACCCAGCGCCGATTAACGCCGGTGAGGGGAGCGAGGTCGGCAATGGTGCCCAAGGTGAACAACTCCAGCAGCGGCGTGGTCAGATCCTTAGTCTGCTGGAGGGCTTGGGCCAAACATACGGCAAGAATGTAGGCGACACCGACCCCAGCAACACCGCTGTAGGGCGATGCGATGTCGAGGAGTTTGGGGTTTAAGATGGCGTTGGCTGGGGGGAGCTGGGGAGGAAGGTCATGGTGGTCGGTGATAATCACCACTAACCCAAGTTCACGGGCATAGGCGATCGGGTCATAAGCCGCGATGCCGTTGTCTACCGTCAAAATGATCCGCACGCCGTCGGCATGGAAGTCTTCAACGATGCGGCGATTAATGCCGTAGCCTTCGCTCATGCGACTGGGAATGGCATAGTCTACCTGGGCTCCTAAGTAACGCAGCGATCGCAGCAGCAGGGCCGTGCTGGTCATACCGTCAGCATCATAGTCGCCGCAGATGGCAATCTTATGGTGGTGGGCGATCGCATCCAGCAACAGGTCTAGGGCGGTGGCTAGGTCAGGAAATTCCTCCAAGGGCGAGGGCAGTTGCACAACCTCGGGGTTCACAAAATGGTGAGCTGCCGCTACGGACTCGATGCCGCGATTGACCAAAACCTGGGCCAGCAACGGGGGTAAGCCTAGCCCTTGGGCAATATCAGCCACTTGATCAGGCTGGGGTTTAGCAATCCGCCAGCGCTGGTCGGGCAATGATCCACGCCGAGTTTTGCGAGAGCTGGCCAGGGTATCTTGGCTAAACGCCGGGCGGGATTGCATAACGTTGAGTACGGAGGATTGTGGCACGATTCGCTTGACCTAGAGAATAGCAACGCAGCACCAAAGAGACAACTACATTAAAGATGTAGGTTGGTTGCAGATGACCCAGGATAGCTGGACAATGGATCCCATGAGGAATGCCAATGTGGGACTCTAATTTCTCATCCTGAAACACTCTGAACGATTCTGAAACCCTTCGGATGCTAATCGACAGATGAACGGCTCGATGGGTGATCGGATCGATGGTATCGGTTCAATCACCGTCATATAGTTCATATGTTCTACAGTTGTAGCACAGGAGCAGCGATCGCCTCAAGCGTTCTGGATAGATCCTGTCCCCTGCCGTGAGATGGGGGATATCCAAGAGCACCAACCTCATTCACCATCCTTATTCTGGAGCCGTCGGACGTAAAACAGACCATGACTAAGCGTGTACTAGTATTGGGTGGTCGAGGGCGCATTGGCCAAGCAATTGTGGCAGATTTGCTCACCCATACCGATACAATCATCATGGCGACCGGGCGGCAGGGCGCAGTCATGTCCTCAGATCATCCCCAGCGCTTAGCCTATCAACGTCTGGAGCTGAATCAGCAATCGGCGCTCAACCAAGCGATCGCTTCGGTGGATTTGGTGATTCACTGTGCGGGGCCCTTTCACCACCGCGATGGCCGGGTGCTGCAAACCTGCATTCATCACCGGGTGAATTATATCGACATCAGCGATCATCGTGGCTTTACAGAGCGGGCGTTGGCCCAGCATGAGGCGGCGCAAGCGGCAGGAGTAACGGCGATCGTCAATGGGGGCA
>DATNRH010001147.1 GCA_036703605.1 Candidatus Obscuribacterales bacterium
GCGTGTAAATGGTCGTGCTAGGTTGGCTTAGGGCTGCCAGAACAATGTCGGCATCTTGTTGCTCCAGCAGCAAGCGATCGCGCTCTGCCCTAACAGCGATGAGTTCTTGCTGTAGGCGATCGCGGTCGGCAACCTGTTGCCGCAGACGTAGATTATCGCCTCCTAAAAAGAGACCTACGCCTAGAGCGATCGCTGCCCATAGCCATATCCGCCGAGGCCGCCGGCCACCTGCTTGAGACTCGCCCACCGCCGCCAGCAGGCGTTGCTTCACGCGCCGCGACGGTGTCGAAAGCGGTAGAGCATAGGGCAGCAGCGCCAGAACTTCTTGGTAGGCCTGAAGTTCTTTTTCCACAGCCGGATCTTGATTTAACCACCGCTGTACCTGCTCCACATCCTCCGACGGAAGTGCGCCTAGGGCATAGTCAGCGATCAGATCTTGCCAGTTTTCAGGTAGTTCAGAGGGAGCCATAGAACAGAAGAGTTAGAAGTATTGCTGTAATGCCTTTCGAAGTTTCTTGAGTCCCTGACGTGAACGAGTTTTGACGGTCCCGAGGGGAATGCCCAGCTTCTGAGCCACCTCTGACTGGCTATACCCTTGATAATAAGCAATTTCCAGAACCTGTCGTTCTGCATCAGATAACTGATCAAGCGCGTCCCGAGTGATGCGCGATCGCTCGCCCATCGAAACATGATCCAGTGGACTGATCCCGGATGTTTCGCTTTTCATCGCCATTCGCCATCGTTGTAACACTTGGGTACGAGTTCCTTTGGTGCGCAGTCGATCAATCGCTCGCGATCGCACGTAGATCATGAGAAACCGACTGAGTGACCCCCGAGACGGATCATAAATATCGCGTTGCCATAACGCCAAAAATGTATCTTGAGTCAAGTCCTCCGACTCGCCTACATCTTTCAGCATTCTAAAAGCCAAGCTATACACTAGCTTGGCATAGCGCTCATAGAGCGTATTTAAAGCATCTACCTGACCCGATCGAATCGCTTGG
>DATNRH010001148.1 GCA_036703605.1 Candidatus Obscuribacterales bacterium
CACGGGCATTAAAACAGATGCAGGGTTTGGCTAGCCTGCACTAGTTCTGGCACGGCCTCCGCATCCCAGGTGCCCTCTGCCCGCCGTCCTTGACGCAGAATGATGTGTAGTTCGTAGGCATGGGGATAGCCCTCTGCTTCCAGCCAAAGGCGATCGCTCTCTACATCGCAGCAAATGCGCTCCCCATCCATCAACTCATGGCTCATCTGCTCAAGGGTCTCGGCCAATTGCAGCACCAGCCGACAAAAATCCTGCCATTCCTCACGGGTGAGTTCAATCGCCCAGCCGGCACCGCCCACAAGGCCAACAAACGGCTCTGATGCTGGATTCCAGCCTAGCCGCCAGCCCTTGCCTTCTTTAACCTGTCGCGTCGATGTACCGCTGTCCATGATCGGTTGCACGCTGCTTGCCTGACAAAAACCTGTAAAAGGAGCTGACCTTAGGGCGCTAAAAGCTGGGCGTCGCCAGGTTGGGGTAGGGATGGCAAGCTGGACGGTGGCGGTGCTGTTGGGGTGCTTGGCGTGGGGGTGGGGCTGGAGAGATCGTGGATGGGCGTAGCTTGTAGATTGCTGATGTAGTTTGGATTGAAGAGGATGACCAAAACTTCAACTAGTTCATCTCGTTGGGCGCGGCTAAGAGCTGCAATGGCCTGGCGATCGCCCTCCAGGGGATTCTCCTCCAGGGTGTTGGCACCGGGATAGCTGCTGGTGTTGATCCCCTCATTGACTCTTAAATAATCTGCCAGGGTAAGCTTCCAGTCTAGGCGAAAGAAAGGCGATCGCTGTTGAACATTCATGTGATACTGCACAATCCGCCCCACAAGAGTATTGTCTGTTGCTACATCGTTGGTGTCTCGACTGATGTAGTAATTTTCTTGCGGCAGGGTTGGAAGTAGTTGATAGACCGTGCGCCATGTGGTGTCGGCCGTATTAGCCGTTCCAGGCGTAATGCTGCGTCCCGGCGTTTGGGCGATCGGTAAGGGTTGGGTCACCTGGGCAACGCCTGCCTGAGGCGTTGCCAGCATCGGTATGAGCGCCAAAGCAAGCCCAAGCCCCATCCATAACAACGGCCTCAGGCGTCGCAAGGTGAGCATCAGGCGCTGTTTCAACGTCAAAATCATAGGTGTCTTACCGTCAACGCTATTCGTCGCCAATAATTTCTGGCTGAGTGAGTTCGTCCGACATCTCAATGATGGCGCGGATCACCGGCTTCATCTTGGGATCATCTAGATTTTCAAAATCTTCGTAGCGACGGCGCTGGGCCCGGCTTGCCACTTGAACGGTGATGCGATACCGATTGGAAGCGGCACTGACTAAATCCTCGGCCCGACGCATGAGTTGGGCATTATCCACAGTGGAACGCTTCAGCATAGAAAATTCCAGTTTTTTTGAACATTCATCCTAGTTTAGCAAGACTTAGGGTTTCGTTCATGTAAAGTTTGACATGGAGATAGACGGATCTGCGCAATGCTATGCGTAAAAAGCATTATGAAGCGATCGTCCCCTGATGTGGTTCTCGACTTTTCGAAGATTTATGCCAAGGGGTTTACAAAAGTCCATAGATCCACAAAGAATGAAACACAGGATTGGGTACTTTAAACACAGTTCCGTCTGAGTTCTCATCTCGATGTATCGACTGTCCATCACAACGCTCTACAACTGCTCTTTCTATGCAAACACTGGTGAATCCTTCTGAATCGCGATCGCCGCTCATGCAAAGTCATCACTCCCTGCGAGTGGTGGCTTTAGGAGACAGCCTGATTTATGGATATGGTGATCTAGAGGGAGGAGGATGGGTGGAGCGACTGCGACGCAGTTGGATGCATCCAGCTAGCCCCGGTCATGCTCTCTACAATTTGGGAATTCGCGGTGATGGTGTCCAGCAAGTGAGCGATCGCCTAGAGGCGGAATTTCGCTATCGGGGTGAACTGCGCAATAAGGTACCCGATGTTATTATCTTATCGGTAGGCGTTAATGATTCCGCTCGTCTTGGCAAGCTTGATGGGCGTAACTTTACAGACTTTGATCAGTTTAGTGAGATTTTGGAGAATCTGTTAGACCGAGCTCAGCGACTCTGTCCAGTCTTGTTTGTGGGTATGCCGCCTGTTAATACTATGTCTATGCCTTTCTCCGGTTGCCTATACTATAACCACGATGATCAAGCCCGCTACAAAACGGCAACCCAAGATGCCTGCCATGATCGAGATATTCCTTATCTAGATGTGTTTGATCTGTGGTTGTCTCGGGGAGAACAGTGGTGGATGTCTCGTCTTGGGTCCGATGGGCTCCATCCCAACACGGCAGGATATGAAGCCCTTTTGCAAGATGTGTTGAACTGGTACCCGATGATTCATTGGCTTAATCGATCGCTAGCGACCTCCTAGGGTACATCGCTGATGTTGGCTAGAACGCACCGTCTCTTCACTAAATAAGTTGTTTGTGTAGAGTGCTGTTAGGGGAAGCCGTAACGCACTGTCTTATAAAGCTTTGATGCATTACGCTGTCGCTCATTCATCCTACTGGCACTTGACGGTACTCACCAGGTCGTGTTGTAGGTGCTGCTAGGCGAAGCCGTAACGTGCTGGTTTACTGGTTTACGTGCTGGTTTACTGGTTTATAAGACGGTGTTGCTGAACTAGGAGATGAACCTCTAGCTATAGGATCTGAATCGCCATGCAGCATGTTTTGGAATCATACCGCTATTCAGCAACGCCTATAAGACTATGCATGGCGCTACCGCTTACGCATCCTACGAATTTAAAGTTAAGGGCATCCCAAGCTATCGTGGGTTGAAACGCCCGTGACCGGATTTACCCCTTCTGCTCTGGTACAGAGTTGTTTAATTTCGTAGCGATCGAGGATGGCGTTGGTGAAATCTGCGCCGGTAATGGTGACGTTCTCAAAGCTGGTGCGGGTGGCGGTCACGTCTTCCAGTATGGCATTGGTGAGATTGGCTCCTACCCAGAAAACGCGATCGGCTAGCACTCCTGTTAGGTTGGCTCCCTCTAGGTCAGCATCCAGCAAGACGCCTTTGGTGAGCATGGCATTGGTGAGATTTGCGCCTTTGAGGTTGGCATTGCGCATTTCTGCCGCAATGAAGGACTTGCCTGATAAATCCTCCCCAGAAAAGTCAACGTCGTTCAGGCTAGCGTTGGTGTAGTTAACCGTGTCTTCAACGGCGATCGCTGGCGTGGCGCTCAGCAACATCCATAGCACCGCCAATATCGTGATCACCAACACTCTGATACCCTTACTTAGCCCACTGCTTCCCATACTAGTGCCCATGCAAGACCGTACTCTATGGTAGCGAGTTTAGGGACGGTAGGCTAGGGCGCGATCGCTGCTATAGGACGTTGCCCAGCTTGATGAACCATGGAGACGTCCTCCGTAAGGAGAAAGTGACTTGAAGCTTTAAGATCATCTTATGTTAAGAATCATAAAGATGTAGCGAGTTGTGGTTGAATACAATCAGCTTCTTTGTGGAGACATGCATAGGGTTAACGTCTTGCGAAGAATGTCTATGCATTAGCGTTCACGATGATCCAAGTCTCGTTGTCTATCTAACCTTAGAGTAAAACCATGAATCATCTTTTTGCTAGCCTTGCGACGATTTCGGCAGGTGCCTTATTGCTCACCGGAGCAGGAGTGCCTCAGCTTATGGCTCCTGCGATCGCTGCTCCCATCATCACTGACCATGCTAAGCAAGCCCAGCAGCGGGTAGTTGTTTTAGATTTTGACTATGCTGCCACCAGCAATACCAACTATTACCTGTCCTATTGGCGGCAGGGGAGTGCTGCTGGGGTTAGTGATTTGGTCGTCAATGCCTTGGTGGGCGATAGTGCCTACACAGTGATTGACAGTAGTTTGGTTGGGGAGCGACAAGGTTATGTAACGGATGTGGCTCGGGCTGTGGAAATCGGACGAGAACTAGGGGTTGATTACGTCATTATCGGTTCTGTCACTGAGTTTAATGTGGAAACAGAGTCGTCTGGGGGTAGCTTTTTGGGGATTGGTGCCTCAAGTCGCTCCACGGTCGCTAATGTGGGGCTCACGGCACGCATGATTAGCACAGCAGATGGCTCGATTGTTCAAGCCATGCAGGGTTCCGGTGAGGCGAGTGGGAGCTCTTCTAGCGCCTCGTTTAGGGGCATCGGCGGTGGCTCTAGCAGCAGTCGTGAGAATGAATTGCTCAGTGAGGCTGTTGAAGAGGCCGTCAATATGTTAGTAGAAGACTTGCTGGATTAGATTCTGGAATACTCTGGAATGCTACGGAGGGGCGATCGCTCTTTTGGAAACGGATAAGAATCTAGCACTTGCTTCAAGTATTGAGGACAAGCCGCCATGCTTATCGGCTCAAAGAGCGATCGCTTTCTATTCCTATTTAATTCCCCTTGCTGCACCATCCTTCTCTGATTCATCAGCACCAGTTAGTTTTTACTATGTCTCTATCTGTTGATCTAACCATGATAAGTTGGGTTGGTGTGGTATGAAACCATCGGTCGATCCTTCAACAACAAAACTTGTACGAGGATACCCACATCTGAGTAGCGTTAAGGCATCGATTAAGCTACTGCATCAGCGGTTTTCTCAGCAAAAGCTATCGATGTATGCAGCCAGTCTTCCACCCGCAGATATCTTTATTAATCCATCGGCAGATATCGTGATTGAGGTGCAGCGACTAGCCGGACGCATCGCTCATTACCTAGGACTGCCGACAGGCAGAATCTTGGTGAATTTTAGTCCTAGCTTGTCCTGCCCTGCCCAGGTAGAACTGTCTGCTGCCGATGACTATCTGGTGCGCTTGCATGAGCGTTACCGCTTTGATGGTCAAGATATTCCGGCCCTTCTTGCCCATGAAATTGTTCATATCTTTTTGTATCGCTTAAAAATAACCCTTCCCAATGTCTTGGAGAATGAAATTCTTACCGACACAGCCGCAACTTACCTGGGCCTAGGATGGCCCTGTTTGAATGCATTCCGGATTTCAGTACACGACTCTCTTGACTTTGGCTATCTTGGCCCTAGAACTATACGCCATTTTTCGGCATCGAAGGTAGGCTACTTAACGCCGGAGGAGTTTGCCTATGTGTTGGCAAAGCGATCGCTGCTGTTTAATGAACGCATTGATCACCTCCTGACGTTACAGGCTCGGGAACTGTATCACCAAGGTTTGCGTATGGCACGCAGGGAAGGAGCTAGACCGCCCTTGTGTCGCAGTCTGTTCTGGTGGCGCTGGCTCTACCTCGGGCGGCGTTGGTGGATGAAGCGATCGCGGCAGACAGGGAAGCGATCGCAGTTTGCCGACTATCGATTTGAATGGACGGATGGAGGCATGAAGGTGACCTTTGACTGCCCAGTATGCTGCCAAAAGCTTCGGCTACCCACCGAACGTCGTCAGATTCACCTAGATTGCCCAACCTGCCAACGTTCTTGCCAATGTAGAACCTAGGGGTATGGACGTAGAGACATGAGCACCCCGGCGTTGCTGAATAGCGGTATGATTCTGCAACAGGCTACATGGAGGTTCAGATCCTTATCGCTAGAGGTTCATCTCCCAGTTCAGCTACGCCACAACTATGAAGCCCTCAATCCACTCTCTCCCTAGACCTCTTGCTAGGAAAAGGGGACAAGAGTTCTAGCTCCCTTCTTCCCCGAGAGAAGGGTTGGGGATGAAGGCAAATCATCTATCGATTGAGCCACGTCAAGGGGGCAAACCCTGATTCTCTCGTTAGATATCATGACAGATCATGACGAGAATTCATCAAGATCTTCCGAAATGATAAAAGTAGGGATTCAAGGCTGAATAGTTGAAGTTTGGTATCTCTGCTGTCTATTTCAACGATCGGCTTTGAGTACTATCAAGAAGTTCGATCCTAAGGAACCTGTATGAGTGGAAATGCTGCCCGTGTTCAAGCCGTCCATCAGATTATTAATCGAGAGCTGATGCCGCCCAAGCCCCCAGAGCGCCTTGAAGAAATCTGGGCAGAGAATGTCTTCAACCTCACCAAAATGCAGGCGACCCTCCCTAAGCCTGTCTTCAAATCGATTAAAAACACCATCTTGACGGGAGAGCGGCTCGATCCTTCCATTGCTGATACCGTTGCAACAGCAATGCGAGACTGGGCCCTGTCGAAGGGGGCGCTCTACTACGCCCACGTGTTCTACCCCATGACCAACCTCACAGCCGAGAAGCATGATGGCTTCATCTCGGTGCAGGGGGATGGTAATGTCATCTCAGAATTTTCGGGCAAGGTGCTGGTGCAAGGGGAGCCGGATGGCTCGTCATTCCCGAACGGCGGCATTCGCGATACCTTTGAAGCTCGGGGCTACACCGGCTGGGATGTGACCAGCCCTGCTTACATCATGGAGACGGACAATGGATCAACCCTGTGTATTCCCACGGTGTTTGTATCCTGGACAGGTGAAGCATTAGATAAGAAAGTTCCGCTTCTGCGCTCCATCACGGCGATGGACAAAGCTGCAAATAAAGTATTGAAAATCCTGGGAAATACAGACGTTGCGCCAGTGAACTCTAGCTGTGGTGCAGAGCAAGAGTATTTCTTGGTGGATACCAACTTTGCCAGTCAGCGCCCGGACTTGCTGTTAGCTGGACGTACGCTATTTGGTAAAGCGCCAGCGAAGGGGCAAGAGTTTGATGACCACTACTTTGGGGCCATTCCCGAGCGGGTGCAGGTCTTCATGCAGGATGTGGAGTCAACACTTTATAAACTCGGCATTCCAGCAAAAACCCGCCATAATGAAGTGGCTCCTGGACAGTTTGAAATCGCCCCGTTCTTTGAAGCAGCTAACGTTGCTAGTGACCATCAGCAGCTTTTGATGACCGTCCTGCGTCATACGGCCAAGAAGCATGGCTTTACCTGCTTGCTCCATGAAAAACCCTTTGCGGGTATCAACGGATCTGGAAAGCATGTCAACTGGTCAGTGGGCAATGCCACCCAGGGGAATTTGCTGGATCCTGGCGATTCGCCCCATGATAATGCTCAGTTTTTGGTCTTTTGTGGCGCGGTAATTCGCGGGGTTCACAAGTACGGCTCTCTGATGCGGGCTGTGATTGCCACAGCGAGTAATGATCACCGCTTAGGTGCCAATGAAGCGCCTCCAGCAATTATGTCGGTGTACCTGGGCACGCAGCTCGAAGAAGTCTTCGAGCAAATTAAAACCGGAACGGTGACAGAGTCGCGGCAGAAGGGCGTCATGGACTTGGGTGTGGATGTCTTACCCTACCTAACGAAAGATGCGGGCGATCGCAACCGGACGTCTCCCTTTGCCTTCA
Source organism: Candidatus Obscuribacterales bacterium (assembly GCA_036703605.1). NCBI lineage: Bacteria > Bacillati > Candidatus Melainabacteria > Candidatus Obscuribacterales > Candidatus Obscuribacterales bacterium. The sequence goes on from DATNRH010001148.1 coordinate 7,294, forward strand.
CGGGCAACCGCTTTGAGTTTCGCGCCGTGGGTTCGAGTCAATCGGTATCGGGGCCGTTGATTGTCCTGAATACCATGCTGGCTGACTCCCTAGATTGGATTGGGAATCGCTTAGAGAGTGAATTATCCAAAGGTGTGGAGTGTAACACGGCGATCATCACGGTGCTCAAGGAGGTTATGGAAGAGCACGGCGTGGTGGTCTTTGGCGGGAATGGCTATTCTGAGGAATGGCACAAAATGGCGGTTGAGGAGCGTGGCTTATCGAACTTACGCACCACGGCTGATGCTTTGCCAGTTCTGAAAGAAGAGTACATTGAAGATCTGTTTGAAAAGACAGGAGTCTTGACACCCGTTGAGTTGGAAAGCCGCTTTGAAGTCTATGCAGAGCAGTATATTCTGTCGATTGAAGTGGAAGCCAAGCTGGTGATCAGCATGGCTAAAACGTTGATTTATCCAGCCGCAATTAACTACCTGTCCTCTCTGTCATCCACCATGACTAACTTAACTAGCTTGGGGATTGAGTTAGACAAGGGCAGCGTTCAGACCATTGCGGACTTGACCAACTCAATGGTCGCTGCCATGGGACAGTTGAGCGATGCTCTAGGTAAGCACGATTTTGCTGGCACAGAAGAGAAGATGCAGTACTGTGCCCAAACCCTTCGTCCTTTAATGGATAATGTTCGTAGCTACGCGGATGCCCTAGAGGGCGAAGTTGCTGATAGCTTCTGGCCACTGCCCACCTATCAGGAGATGCTGTTCGTCAAGTAGCACTCTGCTCAATCAATACCTTAGTTTCCATTGCTGTCTGAGGTTGGGTTCTCCTAGCCTCAGACTTTTTTATGTGATGTTGATGAATGAAGATATGACATCAGACTATGAGCGAGCCGCTCACACCTCATTCACAATCAAGGTAGTGTGAGCATCGTGCTCACAGTTCGTTGGTGAACATCATATTGCAATTCAGCCAAGCCTTCTGTTCTAGTAGGATGCCTATAGCCTGCACCGTACCTCCGCTGAAGCGATGGCGTCGCATCCAAGTTTCATAGAATGTGTGCTATGGCTGCATCTAACAGCACCCTACTAGGCAAAGGTTCCAGAACTTGTGGTCACAAACTTTGAACCTGTGTATGCAGTAGCCCGCAGGAAGAAGGGCTCAGATTAGTTGCTGTCCCAAGTTTGGAGGAGAGCTAGGATAAGACATATATCCTGTAGCTCTCTGACTGGATGAATAGCATTATCTTTGGGCGATCTTCAATGGTTAGTAAACGGTTTCATAGTCTAAGTTGTCAGATACATGGAGTTGCCAATATTCCTCGGCAATGCGATCGCTACTATATTTTGGGTCATCCCCATTGACGGTGCCGCAGATGGTGACTGTACCTACTTTGATGGGGGAATCTTTGAGGACCGCATGGAGGGTATTGGCCAAGACGCGAAGTCCAGCTTTACCGATAGACAGCGACGTAAAGTCAGGCTGGGGATACAGAGCAAATCCGCCTCCTGTAAACAGAATGGTGCCTTGCTGTTGGCTTTGCATGGCTGGGAGCAAGGCTTGAATGCAAACCATGGCCCCGGCCACATTGGCCCGAAAATCATTCACCAGCGTTTCATAGCTGGTTTGCAACATATCTTCCATGCGTGGAACAGCAGCATTATAGATAATATCAAGTCCGCTTAATCAACCACACTTAGCATTGAAACGCCTTCCACCAATGGAACTGGGTCAAGCCTGAGATAAAGTCGGTAAGGT
>DATNRH010001149.1 GCA_036703605.1 Candidatus Obscuribacterales bacterium
CCATTGTTCCGCATTGGTCAACTCGTCGTCCCGCAGCAACAGACTTTCCTTGCGCCCCTTTTCATCCCATTCGATCGCCCGCAACAATAGCCGGGTATGGGCACGAAGATGCTCAGTATCCGTATCCAGAATGCGCAACAACTCAGTCAAGTGAGCGGAAAAGTCACCGTCTCGTTGATGGAAATCTAGCCATTGCACCTTAGCCAAGTCAGGATGCAGGGTGGACGAGTCAATCGGTTGATGCAATACCGTGACAAAGCGTTTGTTTAACTTAGCTGCATATTCAGCTTCATCAGCGCAGTAGGGCGACTTGACCGATCGCGGCGACAAAATGAATAAGAAAATATCAGCACTTTCAATGCCTTGGCAAATTTCTTGCTGAAAGTCAGCCGTTCCTACGGCAATGCTCTCCTGATCAAACCAAGTCCGTTTGCCCTGTACCTGTAGCGCATCGTTCAGCTTGCGGGCAAAGCCAGAATCAGCACGGGAATAGGAGATAAAGACATCTAGCGAAAGCCCTGGCGGCTGGCGTCGGCTTTCCTCAATAAATGTCTCCTGGATAGAAATTGATGGATGCGTAACGTGTTGTTTCGCTAACTTGTACCAGGCTTCTGCCTCGCGCAGATTGTACCCTCGTAGCAATAGCGCTGGGTTGTGGTTTTGGCGTTTCCACTTGAGGGCTTTGGTCACCAATACCTTATGGGTTTCGTGATAAGCGGCATCCTGCCGTAAAACCTGCAACAACTGGCTTTCATCTTGTTCGTAGTCGCCTTCTGTCACATTGTCCGTCAGGTCAATATAGTGCAGATTTCGCAATGTTAGAGGGATATGTTCCAGCGATACAGCCTCCGCCAACAGGGGAATAATTCGCTTGTTGAGGGATAGGGCGTAGTCCAACTCATGCTGGCAATAGGGCGATCGCACCGAGTCAGGCGACAGCAAATACACCACATTATCCGCTTCTTCAATGCCGCTATCGATCACCTGTTGAAACTCACGTCCGGCTTGAATATCCGTCGTATTCATCCAGACGGTAAAGCCTTCTCGCCATAGGCTATTGCGAATGTGCTCTGCCGCCGCTCGGTCTTCGTCGGCATAGGCAAGAAACACATCCGTCATCAAGTTTTCGGCATTTTTGCGACTTTCAGTGATGAACTCGCAGTGGAGCGGCGTAGGCAGACAGGGCGGTTGTGAATCCTTGAAGCGGACTTGCAGCCAGTCTTCGGACTGCAGCCGTTCTTCACCAATCAGGAGATAGGGCGATCGCTTCTGATGTCGTTCCCACTCCAATGCTTTAGCCAGTAGGAGCGTGTGTTGATGCACATAGTCTTTGTGGCGATCGCAAATGTCCAATAACCCGGCTAGAGCCGCTTCAAAATTATCTTGTCCCTCCCGCGCATAAATCCAGTTGATTTTGCGCAAACTAGGATGCATATTTTGAAAATGATCGTGCAATCCCTTGGCTTGATACTCGTCCCATTCCTGTTCAGTGCCGCCTGGATTGCGCTCTTTCCAGGTTGCATAGCTAATTTGTTCCACATGGAGCAGTGGAATGATGCGCTTGTGGCGCTTGAGTGCAAGTTCGAGTTCTAGTCCGCAGTAGGGTGAGTTAATAGAATGGGGTGAAATGATGAACAGGACATTATCTGCCCGCTCAATGCCATCATCAATTTGTTTCTGGTAATCAACCCCCAGGGGAATATCGTCGTAGTCAAACCAAACGGTAAACCCGCGATCGATCAACTGGCGATTGAGGCGAGACGCAAACTCCAGACTGTCTCTTCGACCATAGGAAATAAAGATATCCTGAAAATCTTGCATCAGCCCAGCACCCACCGAAAAAGATTGTTTCAATACAATACTATTTTCTTGGAAAACTGGTTCATCCGAGCGGTCACCATTGTGTATGACCTTAAGTCAACACCAGCGATCGCCCATCATCCTATAGGCTGCCCCACCTGCTGCAAAATGGTCATGGGATCTAACTCCTTCACCCGCTGGAGCTGGTCATGGTCGCGGGCCAGGAGCGCTCCCGTAAAACCGAGGGAATTCACCGGCACCCCCTGATAGCTGGACTGCGATCGCGGCACCATCAGCATCCACTGACGCGTCACGATCAGGTTGTAGGGCGGAGACTGGGGCGGCAGCGGTTGGGTCGGGTTCAGCAGACCCAAGGCTTGGGCCAAGGCCCGGTAGCGATCGCTGAGGTAGGAGCCGCCAGAGCGATCGTTGGGATCGAGGCCATCTAGCCGGGCAATGCCATGGGCAAACGGCAAATTCGCCGTCACAATTGGGTCGGAACTGGCCGCCAAAGCCTTCTGTACCACCGGCGCGATGGGACTAGACTCAATCTCGTCGGCCATCGGTAGGGGAATCAGTTGCACATGCTTATGGGGTTGGCTTGCGCCCGCCGGCTCCCCCGCATTGTAGAATCCCAGCCCATCTATTTCCGCCAAGCAGTGCCAGAGAGCGGCAAAATCAGCAACGGTCAGCCAGGTATCCTGGGCTTCAAAGTGGCGGGTGATAATCAACAGATGGTGATCCACTACGTTGAACTTATTGAGCAAACAGACATGCTGTTCAGACAATGCCCCCACGCAAAGGTTGTCATCGTAGGGCAAAAAGGGATTCACCGGCTTGCCGGACTTGGCCAATCGCTGGTGCAAATCCGCCTCTTTGCGAATTAGATTGGTCACCACCCGCACCAAAAACCGCACCCCGCCCGACTCCACCCATTCGTAGGAGGTAGGAATCGACTGCAGTGCGCCGCAGGTGAGAGCGTGCTGGGTCTGCGATCGCACCCGCCCCCAAAGGTCTCCGGGCTGGAGATCTACAGAATTCAAGGAAGAAGGTTGCATCATAGGGGAATCCGAATCACAAAGGTGGTGCCTCGTCCAGGTATAGACGTGAGGGTGAGCTGACCGCCATGCTGTTCTTCAACAATTTGCCGACTAATGGACAGCCCAAGCCCGGTACCGCGCCCAACCTCTTTGGTGGTAAAGAAAGGTTCAAACAGCCGCGTTTGCAGACTTGCCTCTATCCCCGGTCCATTATCCGTCAGACGAATCACAGCTTGGGAGGCAATCACGTCTGTTTGAATGGTAATGCGATTGGGATTTGCTTCAATCTCGCCATAGGAGCTATCGCGGTTGTGGTCTTCAAAAGCATCAATGGCATTGGCCAGCAGGTTCATGAACACCTGGTTGAGCTGCCCTGCAAAACAGTTGACCTCTGGCAGATCCCCGTAGTGTTTAAAAACCTCGATGGCAGGGCGGGAGGCTTTAGCCTTGAGGCGATGCTGCAAAATCAACAGCGTGCTGTCGATGCCATCATGAATGTTAGCCGGCTGCTTTTCGGTGGTATCCATGCGCGAGAAGGTACGCAAGGACGACATAATATCGCGAATGCGCTGAATGCCCACTTTCATAGACGACAGCAGTTTGGGCAAATCTTCGAGCAGGTAGTCGAGATCGACATCATCCATGCGTTCCACAATGGCTTCTGGCGGATGGGGCAGATGTTGCTGGTAGAGTGCTAGCAATCCCATCAAGTCTTGGGTATATTCCTCAGCGTAGGTGAGGTTACCGCCGATAAAGCCAACGGGATTATTCACCTCGTGGGCCACTCCAGCTACCAGTTGCCCCAAGCTTGAGATCTTTTCGGTTTGAATCAGTTGCGACTGGGTTTGCTTCAGGCGTTCTAGGGAACGGCTAAGCTGCTTGGCCCGGTCCCGCTCCCGCTGCTCTGATTCGCGCAGGGCTTCATTTTTTATTTTAAGTTCTAGGGAATTATTTTCAAGCTGGCGAGAATGAGCTTGGAGGTTGGCGTAGAGCTGAGCATTTTCAATAGAAATCGCCAACTGGGCCATCAGCACCTCTAGAAGCTCTGTGCGATCGCGGGTAAAGGCACCCGCCGTCAGTTTATGCTCTAAATACAGAACGCTTACCAACTGCTCTTGTTTAACAATCGGGAAACAAAGAATCGATCGGGGTTTCTCTGTAACTAAATACTGATCGGCGAAAAAGGTAGATACATCACCGGCATCATCTAAAATCAGGCTTTCATGGGTATTAGCCACATAATTAATAATCGACACGGGCAGCGATCGCTGACTCATGGGTTGAGGAAGGCGATCGCGGGTTTCTGTTGCTGGCTGATCGACCTTACGATCGGCTTGAATCATCCACTCTTCATTCTGGCGCATGAGAAATACACCACGCTGGGCCCCAGCATTTTCAATGGTGATTTGCAAAAAGGTATCCAGCAGATGATCTAAAACAATTTCCCGAGAAATAGCCTGGGATGCCTTGATCACCGTCGCCATATCCAGAAGATGGGTGTGGCGATGGGTGGAAGCTGTGGTGGAGGTAGTGGTCGAAAGGCTAATCGACCGATCCTCCTCATTGCGCAGCAGCACAGGATTTAACACCTGGGGATAGTTCTGTTCCATGTGACGAACTTTGGCGATCGCTCCCCAGCGCACATAACTATAGTAGGCGTCGGTTAGATAAGCTTGACCAATGCGGTTTTTGCCAATAGATAAATAAAACATCGCGGCCCGCTCACAGGCGATCGCTGCTTCATGCAGATAACCATGGTCAATAGCCGTTTCAATGGCGCGGTCATACCCATCCATCGCCGTCAGCACATCTCCTTGAAGCTGCGCTAGTTCCGCCGTAATCAACTCTGCCCGATGTTGATAATTAGCGGGTACCGCTTCTGCCCAGTGCTGAATGGTGGGTTGCTGAGCCAAGGCCTGCTGAAACAAGGTCTGGGGAATAGCTTCGTGGGTTTGCTGGCTGCGTCCTAAAAAGGCCAGCACTTGATAGAAACGGTAGGCACCAGATAGCGCCAATCCCACACCGCTATTGAAATAAGGTTCTGCTTGGTTAGCTGCCGCTACCGCACCACGATAGTCCCCAAAAATGCAGGACAAGATCAGCTTGGCGGTATAGATCAAAAATAACGCTTGGTGATAGTGAGTTGCTTCTAGGCGAGGAATCAGTTGCTCTTCATCAATACCGTCTCCTGATAGCACTGTAGGATCTGGGCTAGGTGTTTGTAGATTCAGCGTGAGTTGATACACGATTTGCGTATAGTGAAGCTGCAGCTCTTGCTTCATCGTCTCCAAAAGATCGATATGTCGCTGCTGAGCCTTAGCCACCCGATCGAGCGGTTCACCCACCAAAAAGAGGTGCGTGCAGTAGTTCATTACCGCATAGCTGGTATAACTGATGTCCCCTGTATCTTGTCCCACACGGATGGTATGCAGCAGCGGGCTGAGGGTAGCCCGCAGGGGTTCCTTCCAATGGCGGATGAAGGTTTCAAAAATCTGATAGGTGCTGCAGCGAAACGGCTCGGCATCAAAGCGTTCTAGTAAATGCAGGGCAATTTGTCCTGATTGGTAGCCCACCTCCGGCATTTGCAGCAGGCTACACATGAGCCAGCCATAGGCGGCATAGGCAAAGGAGGCTTGGGCGCAGTGGCCATGCTCTAGGCAAAGCTGCACCTGGGCCAAGATCAACCGGTAAAACGTGGGAGGATCGGTTTGGTAGGCTGGCGAGGAGACAATCCGCATGATTTCCAGGGCCGCCTGATGCTTTGGATCCGTCAGAATGGGAATAGACTCCAACTGATCGAGAGCAGGGAGAACTAAGGATTTAGCCAGCGCTTCACAGTCTTCCATGCTACCCATGGGCAGTTCCCCATAGAGCATCTCTAGGGCCGTCATACCGGCCGCGATCGCGCCCTGCAATTGCGACTGGGCCATATGAAACTGAATTTTTAGCTCGTAGGCCTTCACCTGATCCAACCCCGGCTGGGCCCATTGCTCAATCTCGGATACCAGGAGCTGCGATCGCCCATAATCCGTCGTCAAATAGGCAGCCTCCGCCGCCTCCAGGTGCAGCGCTAGGGTGAGATCGTAGGCATGATGCCAGGGATGATCGGGCAGCAGATCGAGGGCAATATCAAAGTGGTGCAGCGCTGATTGATAGGCCGCCGAAGCCTTAGCTTTCTTCCCAGCCTGGCGGTTGAGGTCAATCAAGTGCCGCCGTTCTTCTGCATCCGTCATCAGCGATCGCCCTAGGTTGAGCGCATTCACTGCATCGAACAGGACATCGTCTAATTGATCCGCCGGCGTATGTTTGAGCAATAGCCGCCCTACCTTGAGGTGAGTCTTAATTTTTTGGTCATCAGGAATCAGCGCATAGGCGGCCTGCTGCACCCGATCATGAAGGAAGCGATAGGCGATCGCTTCATCAAAGGGCAGATGATCATTATCCCAATGCATACCAGGATAGGACTGATGGGTCATCGGCACCAATAGCCCAGCCTGCACCGCCGCCCATACCTGTTCAGAGACCACCGCTGGCCGTTGATCGTGAACTCGCACCAGCGTTTTCAGATCAAATTGATTGCCCACACAGGCTGCAAGCTGGAGGGTGGTTTGCGCCGCCACTGGCAGCCGCTGAATGGCAACCACCATGAACTCCACCACATTGTCAGTAATATCTAGGGCTTGAATCTGGGATAGATCCCACTGCCAGGTCTTGGCTTGACGATCGAAGGTCAGCAGATGATCGTGGTAGAGCGATTTGAGCAGTTGATTCAGGAAAAAGGGATTGCCCTGGGTTTTCTCAAATAACAGATGGCTCAAAGGTTCTACCAAGGTGCGATCGCAGTGTAGAGTGTCTGCGACCAGTTGGGTCACTTGGTCGGGCAACAGGTTGTCCAGTTCAAGGGTGGTGACGGTCGCATCTAGATGGAGCAACTGTTCCACCATCTCCATCAGGGGATGGATAGTACTCACCTCGTTGTTGCGATAGGCCCCCACCAACAGCAAATAGCGGTAGCGGGCATTGCTCATCAGAGCATCAATAAGATTCAGGGATGCCGAATCTGCCCATTGAAGGTCATCCAAAAAGATCACCAAGGGGTGCTTCGCCGTGGCAAACACCTGAATGAACGACTGCAAGACTCGATTAAAGCGATTCTGGGCCTCCGCAGAGGGTAGATCTGGAACAGGAGGCTGGGAGCCCAAGAGCACTTCCAGCTCTGGCAATAAACTCGTGAGCAACTCGCCATTACTGCCCAAAGCATGGCGCAGCGCCGTCGTCCAGTCCTGCAAGCGAGCATTACTTTCCGCCATAATTTGGCGCATTAACTCTCGAAAGGCTTGCACAAAGGCAGAATAGGGCGTATCGCGTTTAAATTGGTCAAATTTTCCGCTGGTAAAATAGCTATGCTGATGCACTACCGGGCGATGAATTTCCCGCACCAAGGCCGATTTACCAATGCCCGAATAGCCGCCAACCAGCAGCAGTTCTGTCCGGCCTTGGCAAACCCGTCGAAAGGCTTTCAGCAAAGTTTCCAGCTCGGCTTCTCGACCGTAGAGCTTTTCTGGAATCTGCAAGGAGTCCCAATAATCTCCCTGGCCTAGGGGAAAAGGAGCGATCGCTTGCTGCCGTTGCCATTGCTCTTGGCAGCGTTCTAGATCAGCCTTGAGCCCATAGGCGCTCTGGTAGCGATCTTCCGCATCTTTTTCCAGCAGCTTCATGACCACCTGAGATAGTCCCTGGGGTACCTCAGGACGCTGTATATGGGGAGCTACCGGCAGTTTAGCAATGTGGCAATGCACCAATTCCATGGGATCATCCCCTGCAAAGGGAAGATGTCCCACCAATAATTCGTAGAGGGTCACACCGAAGGAGTAGAAATCCGTGCGATGATCCAGGGTGCGATTCATGCGGCCGGTTTGCTCCGGAGACATGTAGCCCAGGGTACCTTCCAAACCACCCACAACCCCCGTTGGAGATAGGTCAGGCAGTAGGCGCATGGCGATGCTGAAATCCGTTAGCTTGGTTTGCCGGGTCTGGGCATTGTGGATAATATTGGCCGGCTTGATGTCTTTATGGATGATGCCTTGAGCGTGAAGCTGGGCAAGGGTGTCTGCCAACTGTATGGCCATGGCCAGCAGATCATCCAAGGCAATTGGCCAAGCAGCGGCCACCGGATGGAGCGATCGCCCGCCAAAATCTTCTAGCACCAGCGCCAAACGATGGCCACATTCCAGCAAATCATAGGACTTCACCACCCCATCTAGGGACAGTTGTTGGGTGATGCCATACTCGTAGCGGAAACGAGAGATCTCCCGCAGGGATGGATATTCCGGCTTCAAAAGCTTCACCACCACCGGCAGAGTATCGCGATCGCGAAGCGCCCGATAGACCACTGTCCTATCGGTCTCATGCAGCGTGTCCGTTAGGACATAGCCTTGCAGTTGATGTGCAGCTTTTCCCATGCGCTTACCCTTGCGTTTGGATGCTCACTAGGGCGAATAATTCATATCGTTTCATGCGGGGCCAGTTTTATATACCCGATCTGTGCATCACCCTGGGATATCCACAAGAGCAACACATCCATGATGATCGATAGCCGTCCCATTGCTGTTGGGATCTACACCACCGCTCACGAACGGACTCGCCCCAGACTAGCTTAGGTTCCATAGATCCTTCAGCAGGCGGGTGATGACATGCTGAGCGATCGCAGACAATGGACCATAGTGCTCCACTTGACCTAAATGCGTCAAGCCTGATGAGCCCCTCCGCTTGGTGTGCAGCTTAGTGGAATTCAAGCATCTACGTCATGCCTGAATGATAGCTTGCTAACGCATTGTCCATCTTGCCCCATGGTACATCGTGTGATTCACTCCGTTTAGTTTGCCCAAACCCAACGCGAACTACACAAGGCGGGCTGGAATTTTGCTGGACAGCATTGGAATGATGTCACTCTTTCAAACCTGTGGTAGCAATTCCCTGAATAAACTGACGCTGG
>DATNRH010001150.1 GCA_036703605.1 Candidatus Obscuribacterales bacterium
GTCCGATTCAGGATGCACCAAGGGGGGACTATCGATGGCCAATGGGACGTCGCTGTCACGGGTTAAGCCCATCTCAGCTAAGGCGGTATCCCAATCGGGAGTCTCGGTGTTGAGATCCAGATCCTCCGCGAAATCTGCAAACAGATCATCGAGTGACTCTAGGGGCGGGAGATAGGGTTCAGGCAGATCCCACTCATGATCCACCAACATGGCCACATCGACAAAATCATCACGCGGATCAAAACTGGGCGGCATCCGATCATCGAGCGGCAAAGGTGGTGGTTCGCCCCACTCAGGTGGTGGGGCATCATCAAAACGAGGTGGTGGCATGTCGCTCATGCATCACCTACTTGGATCGGTTTTAAGCGGACAGGTGTGCGTTTGATCGGTTCACGATAGCCACAGGTCAGGTCATTCAGACAAACACGCTCGGTCGCTTCACGCCATAATAATCCGTGACACTGTGGACAGCGTTCATTATAGCGCTGGGCATTCACCAGCTGTTCAATGCCACGTCGAACCGCATCCAATGTCTGACGATAGGTCCTTAATCCAATGATTTGGTCGGTGTCACTAGTGTGTACGTGTTGCCACTCAGCATAGGACGTCGGATCAAAAAAAGTGGATCCTGCTTTGGTCAGGAGGGTGGCATACCAGTCGCCAAGCGGCGACAACGCGCACGTATCGTTGGCTTGTATGGTTACCAATTGATGGTTAATCAGTTGCTCCGCCATCAGAATGATGTCATGGGGTGCCACATGATGATCCAGCAAATGGCGCATGAGATCCATCATGGTCAGAGGCATAGTGGGTCGCGGACGATCAATTGCCACCCTATCACCAAGCGCTACTTCCACATGACCAAAGATCAGTGATGGGTCGATATGCTCATGACATGGCCACCCATCACTGGTGATTTGATAGCGATGCGCTTCACGATACATTTGGTCTGCATCCAGCAATGTCAACGATTGGCGGCATAGGATGGCGGGTGCCATCTCCGATTGCAAAAAACGCTGTTGGATTAACCGATAGATCGCTTGGAGATAGGGTGGAACATCATCGCTGGTGCATTGAAAATCGGTGGGGATGATGGCCGTTTCCCAGTCGGAATCATCTGCCTCATTAAGATCGCTGGACGCAACCGCTTTGGCCGAGACATTGGCTTGCAAATAACGGCGTAGGGCCCGTCGTACCTGCGTTGGCACGGTATGGGCATGGGTAAAGGGATAGGTGATGTAGCCCATGCGGTAGAGATCATCCAAGAGGGCATACACCATGCGTGGTGGATAGTCTAATGCTTGATAAGCCGCTTG
>DATNRH010001151.1 GCA_036703605.1 Candidatus Obscuribacterales bacterium
TGCATCAAAACGCCGCAGATCCAACCAAATCCCCTGTCGACCATGTGATGGCAGACCTCGAGGATGCCTGCCCGTATGAGTACAAGGGGGATAAGAGCAGAGAGGTAATGGTCGAGGCGCTTAACACACTGGACTTCGGTAAGAAGGTGGTGACTGTAAGGCCCAATAACCTCCGCTCGGAGTTCTTCAGGGGGGATATGGAGGCGGTGATGAGCAGGGCTGTGGACAGGTTTCATGGGGTGATAGTGCCGAAGGTCTGGGGACCGGAGGACATAAGGCTGGTTTCTGATCTCCTGGATGAATTAGAGGCAAAATACCGTTGGAAGACAACGGTGGCGATTGAGTCTCTTATAGAGAGGCCTCACGCGCTTGAGCACGCATATGAGATTGCTACTGCATCGGAGAGGATGGCGGGGCTTATATTCGGTATAGCTGACTACGCTGCGGAGCTTGGGGCAGATCCGGATTTACTCCTGGACAGGCAGAATGAGATATTCTACTATGAGAAAAAGGCCGTGGTCACAGCGGCGAAGGCTGCGGGGCTTCATGCTATTGATAATGTCTATCTCAGGATCTGGAGGAAGGGTGAGAGCCAGGAGGTGATAGCTGAGGTTGAGGAGGGACTCAGGAGGAAGAATGAGGGGGCGGCCGCTATAGGGATGGATGGGACATGGGTGATTCATCCCCAGCAGATAAGGATATCAAATGAATGCTATACACCAACCGAAAAGCAGATAGAAGAGGCTAAATATCAGCTCGATTTCTATCATGAGATGGGAGGGGGCTCTATGTTTGATCCAAAGACAGGGCAGATGATAGACGAGGCTACTGCAAAGATAGCGCTTATGAGGGTCTCTAAGGCCTACATGGCTGGGCTCGTAGATAAGGAATACGTGGATTCCATGGCCAGCAAAAGTAAGTCGATTACAGGCTACGATATCAGAAAGGGAAAATAAGTAGATGTATCAATTAACAGTCAAAAAAAGGAAGGTCCGAACAATTAGATTATTATTGTTATCTCATGTACTTGCAAATTAAGTTGAACCGGCTCTCTAATAGCTGCTGAAACTGCAAGCCTGACCGGCGGTTGAATG
>DATNRH010001152.1 GCA_036703605.1 Candidatus Obscuribacterales bacterium
GGAGACGTTGTATGATCTTCAAGGCATTCAATCTGAATTCATTAGTCCTGATTTTCAGTTTGTTGCTTCCTTTATTAAGGACAATATCATTAAGATACAGAACATCACAACGGGTGAAGAACTTCCTCCGCTAATCCTTCCAGGTGAAGTGAATCCATCCGGTTTCTTTAGTCCCAATAGTCAAATCTTTGCTGTTGTAGGTGCTGATAATACCCTCAATTTATGGGATATCCAAACGGGTGAAGAACTTCCTCCGCTAACCTTTCCAGATGAAGTAAATCCATCCAGTTCCTTTAGTCCCAATAGTCAAATCTTGGCCATCGTGAGTTCTGATCATAGTATCCAACTCTGGAATATAAACACAGGAGCAGAAATTCACACTCTAACAGGCCATGAAGATTGGGTCACACACATCAGTTTTAGTCCCAATAGTCAGATGCTAGCCACTAGAAGTATTGACAATATGCTCAAGCTCTGGAATGTAGAAACGGGAACCGAAATTCACACTTTAACAGGACATGAAGATCATGAAGATATAGTTATACAAATCAGTTTTAGTCCTAGCGGTCAGATCTTGGCCACTGGAAGTACTGACGGTATGCTCAAGCTCTGGAATGTAGAGACAGGAGAAGAAATTCATGCTCTACGAGGGCATCAAGATGTGGTCAATAGCCTCAGTTTTAGTCCCAATGGTGAGATTTTAGCTTCCGGAAGTCACGACAGCACCATCAAACTCTGGAATGTGGAAACGGGAGCGGAAATCCATACTCTGCAAGGGCATAAGGACTGGGTGAGTGGCCTCAGTTTTAGTCCAGACGGTCAAATTTTGGCTTCTGGAAGTTACGACAGTACTATCAAGCTCTGGGATATAACCACAGGTAGGCTGTTGCAAACCTTAGACGGGCATCAAGATTCTGTTGTGGATGTGATCTTTAGCCCCGATGGCACTACGATCGCTTCTAGCGGTTTAGACAACACCATCCGGTTCTGGACATGGGATTTCGATCGCCTGATGACCATGGGCTGCGATTGGATACAGCCTTATTTGATCACCCGTCCTGAGCAGCAATACCTCTGTGAGGGCTATCTGCCACAACAGTAAAAGAGGTGTGGTAAGCATCCTGCTTAGACGGCTCGATGCTTATCGCAAGCGATCGCCTTCTGCTCTATTCAACCGCGATCGCAGTCCAGCTACCAGGGAGTGTCGGTGAATTCCCTCGGATTTACGGGAGCGCTTTTGTCCCGAGACTATGACCAGCTTCAGCGGGTGAAGGAACTGGATCCGATGACCATTTTGCACCAGGTGGGGCGATCGCCTTCGTTGAATCTCTGCAGGTTCATGCCTCGCTGCTCTGCGGCGTAAAATTTGGGAATAAAGTGAGTACAATCACACTGGTGACGTTGATCAAGAGTCTAACTGCCCGTGAGCTGTTGAAGTGCTGCCCCCCCAGGTAAGGTAATAGTTGTGGGAAAGAGAGTTTTGGAACTATGAGTATGTTGTCAGTGCGGCGGGCAAACACGGAGACGCAGACATGATTGCAAAGTACGTGAAGAACTAGAGTAGCAAGTATCTCAAGTTACATAGAGATCTTCAATTGGCTCTAGGTTGAATCTGATGCCTCGTCCGATGGCAGCGGGGTAGGTCACTCTCTACGGGTTTATGAAGAAAGACGAACAGGCAATCTAACGAAATTGCCAATGTGCTACTCTTTACATCAGAAATTAAGTTTTCTTTTATAGCGGTTTCTAGTCGGATGAAGTACAGGAAAAGCTTTATTGGATAAGCTTTACAGTCCCCTGTAAGCACCTCAGGTGTTGCTGAATCAAGTATGAACCTCTAGCTACAGGTTCTAAAACGTCATGCTATTCAGCAACGCCGGCACCTCATGCCATCGAGAACCCCTATTCATTATCTTCATGTCGCAATCTTTTTGCTCTGACCACCATATTCTTGGTGATAGTTTTTACTGTTCACCAATGTGTCTGTTGCTCAGGTGAAAATTTGGCTGCCTTTTTAAAGGCCATCTTCTGAGTCTTGATAAGGAGTTTTGGAAATGGTTAACTTAGGGTCTGAAGGTTCTACTGTTTTAGTTGTAGGAAGCGGAATCACAGGTTTAATGACAGCCTACTATGCTTGCCAGGCAGGCTATTTAGTGCGACTGGTTAGCAAAAGCCCTGATCCTCGCCAAGCAAAGGCTGATATCCAATTTGAGTCATCGACCTGGGATGGATATGTAAACCGATACATCACCTTGACTGAAGGGCATCCTTATCTCGACTTGCCAGGGTACATTACTACTATGTATCCTGATATTGACTCAGACTTCCGTCAGGATATTTCCCAGGGAGGAATGTTAGTTCACCCATTAAGCCAATGGGGTGAACTAACTCAGCAATTTCTGCATGAGCGAGATATTGCTAACCGTGATCAGCAAGCAACCCTAGCACTCTTTCATGAATATCTTGACGAGAATCGTGCCAGTTTAGAATATTGGTATCAATTATTGATTGAGATAGTTCGTCTGCATCCTCAGCTTGTAAACAAGCTGTCTCTCCATACCCACGGCATCGATCGCTTTTATGACGAGGAGGTTCTCTTCTCTGGTGCTAATGCGGCTCAGAGCAGCGAAAATATTGTCAAGCAATCTTACTCGCCAGAACAACTGCTGCAAAATTCAGACTTTAGAGTTTATGAATCGGGTATTAGCAAACACAAGTTTATTTCGGGTGGAGGATTAACTATATATGGTCTAGCCTTTGACATTCAAGCACTATGTCAAGAATGGTTATTGGGAGAACTAGAGAGCCAAGGCGTAGAACTGTTGTTTGGAGATGGCTATAACGTCGTCAGCATTGAGAGAGATGCTCAAGGTTATATCCTTGGTCTAAAAACTCAGAACGGTGAATTGCACTTGGCAAAGCACATTTTCTTGCATCCTGGTGCTTACATGGATCCTCAAGTTCTCACAGGAACGCCAGCTTATGGCAAGTTGGCTGGTGTCAAAGGACTATGGATGCGGATCAAAAATGCTCAGAACTTGTTTGATCATGCCCCCAGACCTAATAAGATACATGGTGGTAAATATGATATTCAGGTTGGCAATCGCACCTTCAAAGGGCAAGTCTGCGATCTAAATATTATGCCGAAGCATAACTCTGATGGAAGTTGGGAGTTAGTCATTGGTAGTGGATATTTGTTTGTAGGTACTTATCCCTTTGAGGGAGATTCTAGCATGGGTTCACCGCTTCCCAGTCCAGTTGCAGAGGCTGATCGGCAAGCTCAAATTCAGTTTATGGAGGAGCTTGCTATCCGTGCCTTTTCTCAGGTTGTCTCTCGCATTTATGATCTAGATATTGATGTTGACTCAGTGATGGCTGGTACCCATCACTACATTGATTTGCCCTCTAAAGGTTGTATACGTTCTTGGACTCCAGACGATCGAGAACTTAGCGTTCTGCTGCCAACTGCACTGGGAGGAGTAGCCATTATTGACGGCGGCGGAAATACCGGTAGTACGACCAAGGCTCCATTTGTTAGTAAGACAGCTATCAAGTTCACGCAGATCTTGGATCAGGCAGAGGTGAAACCGGTTCGTTTAGACGCGGAAGAACTTCAAACAACTTATCATCAGGTTCGGGCTTCATTAAGGCGTACTAGAGATAACTTGCCTGCTTCCCAGTGGCAGAGGTTAGAAAATGAGCTAAATGAAGCGATCGCTGCGGCGCAATTGCATGGTTGATTCTGAATGGCTTCTAGTTGAGAACTGCTGTTCTGTCAATTGAGGAAAAGTGGTGCGTCTGATTGGTGTTTTGTTAATTGTGATCTCGGCGACCTCCTTTGGGGCAATGCCCATTTTTGCCCATGTTGCCTACGCTGCTGGTGTGACTCCACTCACCGCCCTGTTCTTTCGCTTTGCGATCGCTGCCCTCTGCCTAGGGGCATATCAGGTCGTTCGCCAAAGACCCCTGCCCCAGATCAAAAACCTGCGCACGCTGATGGTGATGGGAGGCCTTGGGTTTGTGCTGCAATCCCTAAGCTTTTTTACCGCCCTCACCTTTGCTACTCCTGGAGTAGTGGTGCTGTTGCTGTACCTGTATCCCACTATCGTAGTGGGGATCTCAATCGTGGTGCTGCATCAGCCCAGCAGCCCCACCAAGCTGGTGGCTCTAGGGCTTGCCCTGGGCGGCACAGCGTTGACTATTGGCTCGATCGGCGATACCCAGCCTATTGGTGTCTGCCTTGGGCTCGCTTCGGCCTTGGTCTATGCTATCTACGTTCTCGTGGGTGAGCGGGTCATGCAGGAAGAATCACCCATCATGGCTTGTACTGTGATGATTACCTCGGCGGCGGCTGTGTTTGGGGGGATTGTAGCTCTGCACGGCGTCAGCCTGCCGACCATGGCTAAGGGCTGGGTCGCCCTCGGTGCCTTGGCGCTGGTTTCCACCGTAGTGGCCATCGGAACCTTATTTACTGGTATCAAGCTGTTAGGAGCTCCCACAGCGGCGATTTTATCTACCCTAGAGCCAGTGGTGACCATTCTGTTAGCATTGGCTATTTTACATCAGCCGATTACCCTGCCCCAACTGGCCGGTGGCACGTTAATTCTAACTTCGGTGATGATGTTGGCTACTGGCAAAGAGCTAGATTAGAGTACCAAGGCCGCTTAGCTGTCTAAACGACTCAAAACTGCGGTTGGCGATCGCTTTCTGCTCTATTCAACCGCGATCGCCTTACCGGATAGGCACCGCCAAGGACGTGAGGTGATGCCGCCACAGATGATCAAGTTGATGAGCGGGAATGGTGAGATACAGCATATCGCCAGCGCTCATGGCCGTCTTCAGCAGTTCCCAGCCATGAACCGTGCGTTGATGGGTTTCTAGGTAGAGCGGCACAAAGTCAGCCGTCATGGCTGCATCCTGCACCGATTTGCCGCAAAAGGGATGGTGGCTGGTGATGATGGTGGCGATCGCCACCCAGAGAGTATTAGCAGTCATGCCGTTACCCAGAATACGTCCCCCCAGGGCAGCGGCGGCAAAGGAGGGTGCGGATAGCTCTGCCGGACTGAGGACGGCCTCGAAGTCAAACACCTGCTGGGCCAGGGGCGCAAACTGTGGATCTTGGTTGCGCACAATCACGGGAAGCTTGGGGGCTACACCCTTGGCCGTCAGGGCAATTTCTAGGTTGGCGACATCATCGCTGGTGACGGCGAGGAGGGCAGCGGCATCTTGAATATTGGCAGCGGCTAAAATCACCGGCAGGCTAGCATCACCGAGAATGGTAGGAACTTTCAGCGATCGCGAAGCGCTGAGGAAGCGATTGTTGGCATCCCGTTCAATCACCACCACATCACAACCATTGGCCCGCAGTTGGTTCACCGTTTGTACCCCCACACCGCCCAAGCCACAGACGATGTAGTGATTGCGTTGGGGAATACGGATATGGCTCCACAGTTGCTGAAAGCGGCTGCCCAACACAAAGTCATTCAGCAGGGCATAGCAAACACCAATCACCCCAGCCCCAGCCAGCATCATAATCACGGTAAATACCTTGATGCCCGCCCCAGCATCTTCGACAACACCTTCATTCCCCCCTGCGCCAGTAATCATGCCCACGGAAAAGTAGAGCGCGTCTACCA
>DATNRH010001153.1 GCA_036703605.1 Candidatus Obscuribacterales bacterium
AAAGTCCCTCGCAAAGAAAAGCGCCCACGCTCTTAAAGTACCTTAACGCTACTTAAGTTTCTCATTACTCTGCACACTCACCTTTCCGAACATGAGCTCCCTCCAGGACATCATCAACGCAGCCCTCCATGGTGCCCCTCCCGCACCTCCTCCTCCTCCTGAGGCCCAACTGCCGCCAGTGCCTCCCACTCTTGCAGCCCTCTGCAACACTCTCCGCAAGTCTCCTAGGGCTCCACCGCACCATTGAGCTACCAACTACAAAGATTGCCAAGATACAAGCCACCATTGCCGAACTCCACTGCAAAAAGCACTGCTCCCTATCTGATCTCGAATCCATCGCTGGCAAGCTCCAACATGCGGCCATGGGAGTCCCCGGTGGAAAAGGCCTCCTTCAGCCCTTGTACAAGCTTATGGCAATCCATCGAGTCACAAATCGTGCCATCCAGCTCCCTCCGAACTGCGCCGCCAGTCAGGCCCTCCTGGAATTCAGCACCCTTTTCAAAATAATGGGAAATCACCCCACCCATTGCAAAGAGTTGGTCCCCGGCATCCCTGCCTACATTGGGTACTGTGATGCATGCCTGCACGGAGTTGGTGGGACTGGCATGGCCACACCAACAAGCTCCATCCCATTGTCTGGCGCTTAGCTTGGCCCCCGGCCATTGTCACCCTAGTCTCCAACGCCAAAGTCACCATCAATGACTTGGAGATGGCTGACATTGTCCTCCAGTTTCTTGTTATTGCCAACTTGGTGCCCCTCCTACACACCCACTTAGCCATCTGGTGTGACAATACTTCCGCAGTTTCGTGGTCCAACCGCCTCAGCAGCAAAAGATCCCAAGCTGGTCAACACTTGGCCCGAGCCCTCAGCCTCCTCATCTGCCACCACCAGACATCCCCACTGATGCCATTCTCCATCGCCGGCAAAGACAATGACATGGCCAACATCGCCAGTCGTTCCCTCAAAGCCACTGGCGTTCCTGGCAACTATGATTGGCCTGACCACACCTTTCTCACCGAATTTAACTGTCGTTTTCCTCTAACACAGGGAGCCTCCTGGCTTCTGTATCGCCTCAGCGACAAGCTCACCACGCTCGTCTGTTCGGCGCTTCAACTTGGGCATCAACCAATGGGGTCGTGGCTCAGACCACCTACAAAGCAAGGCGCTATTGGCGCCATTGGGAAGCCCACTGCCACGACTTTAGAGTGGACCCCTTCTTCGCTAAAGTCACCCGAGACCAGCAAGTTGAGCTCCTCTGCAGCTTTGCCTCTTTCGTACGATCTGGCGGAGCAGGA
>DATNRH010001154.1 GCA_036703605.1 Candidatus Obscuribacterales bacterium
AGGTCCTAGATGTCAGGTGCAAGAGTCCTGCCTCAAGAAGTGTATCGCCAAGATCAAGATCAACCGTTAGGATGCCATTGATAACCACATTTCCGAGGGTTGGGATTTCGTAATCCCCCAACAAGAGCGTGACGACTTCGGGGGCTATCACAGATCCGGAGTTGAGGCTAGGACTTGCCGGCCCAGAAATGCCTCCGCTCGAGTCTGAGGTTGACCCCATGCCTCCGCTCGAGTCTGAGGTAGGTTCCGAGACTTCTGACCCCATGCCTCCGCTCGAGTCTGAGGTAAGTTCCGAGACTTCTGAGGCATTCTGGGTCGATAGTGGAACAGATGTATCTGCAGAATACGTGATATTAACAGTGTCATGCGTTGCAAGACCGGTGCTCATTGTTGAAGAGGATGCAATGGTGGGTGTAACCAGAACAGGTGGAGCAGCGAAGGTCGAAGTAGAGGGTGTAGACGACGGCGTAGAGGCCAAGGAAGTGGACAAGAATGGCAACGTTGGGGTAGGGCCAGGCCCAAAGTTCGTTGGGGACATAGTCGGAGAAGGGATTGGCGGTGGGGGATTCATCACACAGCAAGATGAAGGAAAGTTGCACGTTGAGGGCGCCGCAGTCTTCAGAATGAAACCGTCTTCAGTTCCGAAATATGAAGCTTGGTCCAGGACGGAACTGGGGCCCTTGTACCGCCCTGTAAACCAGAGACTGTCCTACGAGGTTAGCTGAGAACATTACTTCAGCAGGGGACCATGCCACACCCTCCAGCTGTGTGCTTTCTGACGGGAAGCCTGAGACATCTAGTATCTAGGATATGAATAGAGAAACGATACCGTGCCGTTGAGATCCAGTATCGCAAGGTAGCCGTAGCGGTGGTCTTGTGGGGCATCCGGTGGAAGAGCATCCGCTGGTGCATTCCAATTCCAAGTGACGTTTGCCCAGCCATAGCTACCGCTCACATAGACAATGTTCGTTGCAGGGTCGATGTCTACGCTCCGAACGCGGACAAAATCTCCTAGGGTGCTGATCGTATGCTAGAGGTCAGGGAGTCCCTTACCGTGCCGAGTGTATGTGTGCGGATAACGCCGCTGGATATGTTGTAGATAGTATAAAGCAAAAAGCGGACGGTGGTGCTGCCATCGCTGTCGTCACTAAGAGACCAAGCACCCTCGGAGACCCACACAAATACAAAAAGATCCCCCAGTAGGTCGCTGTACATTTCGGCACCTGCGGTGGCCTCATCGAAAGTCCCAGATATCACCACAGGTTGCCCGTCGAGTGCGGTCTCATGGCGCGCTATGAATATGTTGGTAGGATTGGTTGATACAATGATCATGCCATGTACTCCAGGGTTCCCATTGGGAAATAGGGCTCCTGTTCGCGCGAGTAGAGCGCTTTG
>DATNRH010001155.1 GCA_036703605.1 Candidatus Obscuribacterales bacterium
GGTAGACCTCTTGCCCCCATCAATGCTCTTTTCGATAGGTACCCCGTGGTCATACTGTAGGTCGGGTGACGATACCTCCAAGTGGTACTGCACGTAGACCGTACCGCTTGCTACATCAACCGCCATCGGCCTTCCTTTGAAGTTTAGGGTCCACTGAGGGCCGTTATAGGCCGAACCCTCTACGGTGAAATTAAGATCTGACAACATGTTGACCTTCCAACTGGTTTTACGCAGATAAGAGGGCAGAGCACTTGCCCACACCGCTGGGTCAAAGTTACCCACAAAATGAAACATGTCCGTATAGGCGGCAGTTTTGCCTTCCGCTAGGACCGGGAGCAGATGAGGGCGAAGCTCTGGCTTATCGTGAGCTAGCTTGATGACTTTGTTTCTGAGGTCTGACATTGAGGGTTCTCCAAAAGTAGGGGTTAGGTCTGCACAATGCACACGCCCTACAAAAGGATTATGCCCCTCTTGACAGATCACAGCCCAGATCACTGTGATCTGCCCTGTGATCTGGGGGTTAGGCTCACCCTCGGAGGCAGTAGCCGACTTGCGAGTGGTACTTGAAGCCTGCGGCCACCATGACAGCGGCTTGTGCCTTAGCTTCCTTGTAGGTGCGGCAGGGGCAGTCGCTGCCCGTCACCAGCCCGTGGGTGCCGCACTCGTTACCCGAGCGCCAGATTTGAACCGACCACGTATCCGAGCCGTTCCAGTTCTGCTTCCCTACGTGAATGACCACCTCTTGTGATTCCTCTTCACCGTTGGGGCCTACCAACACGGTGGTGGACTCGCTGCGGTAGAGGCCCGATCGAATGCGCTTGAAAGTAAGTTCCGTCATCTGTCCATCTCCTCTGGGCTCATAGGTATATACCCTCACAAGGGGCGAGCGTCAAAAAGAATCCTATTGAGGTCCGTTATGCGATTCTTTTTGACGCCCCTTGGCCACTAGGGTATAGTCCCCTAGAAGCCACACAACGTCTCGTCTCAATGTGAATTGGACGTCATCGAAGCCAACATTTAAGGAGAGCACCATGCAAGGACTCGTCTCCAAAATCCGAACGGTCGCCCGTGAATGTGCGGATGAAGCCATCAAGCAGCTTGCCAGTGACCAGCCTATCGAACTGTCCGAGCCCCTGCCGGGGGATTGGGAGGCTTACCGAGAAATCTTCGATGGCCAAGATGTCGATGAGGCATTCATCGAGCGCGGTGCCCACGCATTCGAGCGCGAGTACGAAGGGCGTATCGGCCTGTACAAGATGGGGATTATCGAGCCCCTGAAAGAATCGTGAAAGAAAGTTTTTACGGTGGGTAGGCGCTAGGGTATATACCTATGAAGCCAACGAAGATCACCACGAACCACAGGACACACCATGAAAAGCAAAACCGCCAAGACCGTCACTCTCCGCAAAGACTTCATCCGATGCTGGATTCACGCCAAGCCGGAAGTCTCCAAGAAGGATGCGGGCGAGCTGTACGACGCCCTTCAAAAGAAGTTCCCTGAGATCACTCGGGGCGGGCACCGGGGCATGGTTGGTCGCCTCCAGCCTTGGGAAGCTCTGGAGCATGAGTGTCCCTACTGCGGCAAAGTGGCCAAGGGCATCTTCGAGATTGACGAGCTTATCGGCCTTCGCCACTACAAAGCTCGTGGCCGAGTCTACTACCAGAGCTGGTGCCACTCGTGCCGCGCTGCGGGCCACAAGAAGGATGCTTCGGACCCCACCTTCAACGTGCGAATCAACCCGATTGTGGAAGCAATCCACACCAACTGAGAAGGGATTGTGGTGATCTCAAGGCGCTCTATCCCTCACGGGGTAGGGCGCTTTTGCTTGTCCAGATCACACCTCAGATCACAGTGATCTGCCCTGTGATCTGAGAGAGTTTTGACGGGCTCGCCTCGTGGGGGTATATACCTGTGAACCCACCGATGATAGGAGAGAGCATGCAAGACCGAGATATGACCGATGAAGAGGCGCTCCGAGACCACCTTTACGGGGCGACGGGTGGCAAGAGCGAGTGCTACTGCCAAGACTGCGGGGCATACGTCTGTGATGCCGAGCCCGATGCCGTGTGGACCGGGGGTGGCAAGTCGGAGCAATGCCCCGACTGCGGACCCAATACCCGCATCGCCTCCGTGTTGATTGAGCGCGGCCTGATTTAAGCCGCTCTCTGCGCATTGACCTCACGCATCAATGCCATAAAGGCTAGCTTACCCATCTGGGCTAACGCATCTAGCTCCTTATCGCATCCATCGGACCGGACGTGCGAGGTGATAGACTCGTGCAGCCTCTC
>DATNRH010001156.1 GCA_036703605.1 Candidatus Obscuribacterales bacterium
CTTTTGCCTAGAAAAGCCCCACCAGCCCCACCCTAGGGCTAACTTTACCTTTGCGCCCCTACCAGCCCCAACCCTAGGTTAACTTACCTACCTTTGCGCAGAAAAGCCCCCCTACACGCCCCAGCCCTAGGGTTTACTTCCTTGCTACCTTTGCTTCGAAAAGCAGGGCTTAGCTTACTCACACCCGAACCTGAACTTACAAACTCTCTCTGGAACCAAGTCCTATCTACTTCCTCCATTCCTCCATTGTGTATAAAGTCCTCTTTTCTTCATCTGGTCTTTTTGTTGCAGAGATAACGGACCCAACCAGATGATTGATTTCGATCGGACTTTTTTTCGGCTTGAAGCTTTAGGCACACTTGCGATAGTTGTAAGAGAGTAGGGTTAAAGGGAGCGGAGTCCATAAAGGCGCAATTTACCCTGTCTTCTAAGTGCAATCTACGCGTAAAAAGTCAGTTTCGCCCATGGGGCCCTACTTCTCCCTTTTTTTTCACAAAAGTGACGTGAAAAGTTGCGCGATAAAAAGTTGTAGCACTTCCATCGCTGGATACGGGTAGAAAAGGCCGTGAGAGGGAGAAAACTCGACTTAGTTGGCGTAACATGCAGATTTAGTCAAAGTCAAAGTCAAAGTTTATGTACAATGTAACCCGTAGTGGGTGGTAAAAGTTAACAAAGGTTAAGCGTGCCACGTCCTTAATCCACGGGTCCGGGACCGCCGCACATTTAGTGCTACAGTCCAGAGAGTAGAGGAAGGGGGAACTACGCATCCACGACAACTTTCACTCTGGTCCTACAAACGAACGTTCACACAGCGTATTCATGCATATTACTCGGTGCGGAGAAGTGAGGAGCAGCAGGCAGGCCGGAGGCAAGGCCAAATTCGACGAGGAGGTTTCTGGGGCAGCACCAGGTATAGAGGCGAAACTCAGCCGGAAGCGGACGGCTGACTGGCAAGCCCATCGTCGTATCGAGTGTAGCAAGAGCATTGCAATGTTAGGTTCAAGCGTCGGGGTAGAAATCCAGTTGCCGTGGAAGGTGTGTCTCATGTCTTCGGTCTATCTTTGAAATACAGCATGTACAGCGGTCCCGGAAAAGCACAGCCCCCATCTCGTCCCCTGTCTGCAACTGGTGTCTTCCTGCCCTGTTGGCATAATCCGCCACCACAAGGTTAGAAGAGCAGCACGGACCTCCACCAATGCTCATATTAGGCGAGCACCCCGGTCTGGCCACATAGGGGCACCTACGTAAGGCAAGCACCCTAGACTACGCGGTTCCAGATGTACAGGTTTGAGGCAGAGGGAACCTAACTTCCCCACCAATGCTTTCTTAGGACAAGCACCCCATACTGGCCACTCAACAGGATAGAGGTATTGCAACACCCGCAAGTGCGCATCTCTCTGGGCCCGTGAGCAGTACCAGTGGGACATGGGTTTGAGGTGTGGGAAGCCGCTACACCAGGGTAGCGATGCCTACTATTAGGCACCCCTAACCACAGGCAGAGCCAAAACAGGGATGGGATCAACTGTACCTAAGTCCAACGTACGGGAAGGCCTAGGCCTTCTCGTACAGGAGAAGGTAGCTGTCGCGGCTAACCTCCCCCTCCTGAGAAAATACCGTATCTTGTCTCACAGTAGAGACATTCGCATCATCAAAGAGCTCCCATTGTCGGCTCTCTGTTAACTCACTTCCTCTATTCTGCACGTACGCAACGTAGTGTCCTGCCAGCGGGGAGTTCCCGCGGTGAACAACTATCGCCCGTAGACGCAGTGTGGTTAAACCACCAGTTTCAGCTTGTAGCTGAATTGACTCATTAGCAACTAATGGGGCACGCGTCTTAACGCAAGCTGCCTGCCCCATGTTATCTATGTTCCACTCAAATCTTTTCACTTGGATGAGCATACCCTCCCTAATCTCCACAAGATGATCTCTCTTAACAGCCTCATTAGAGGCACAGTTTTCGCAATTAAGTTCAACAACTTCTTCCGTTCCAATTTGTGCGTCCATGGCTTCTTGAATTGAAGTCACCTCTGGTGCAATAGTCAGTGGGAGCGTCCAGAAGACCTGTTGTTGTCCTCCTGGTGTCTCACATCCTCTGCATGTCACCCTCTCTGCCAGTTCGCCCCTTAGCAGGCTACTCGGTGGGTCCAATGGCTTATTCGTGTTATCCATTTCTACTCCCAATCGATCTAGAAGAAGAGCAACCAATTCCTGTGCATCTTGCTGATCGTTACCTTGAAAACACACATTGTGATTCCCCATCTCAGCCTTCAAATCCCATGGGTTGGTTGTTCTTAATTTCAGCTCCTCTCTTATGCGTCTCAACGCAGTTACGGCTGGTCGTTGGCCTTCATCTGGAGACACTGTATCTAGCCACCTATCGACTCCAGGCATTGCGAACAATGCCTGGAGCGAGGCGTTTAGATAGCAGGTGTTGCCCAGGTTAACAAGCCCAAATCCACGTTGGCCTGGTTGCGCGCTTGGGTTACGGTCCCGGGCGATCACAGGCCTAGGTCGTGCCCTAACTTCAGCTCTCGTACCGCTGCTAGCCGCAGTGGACTCGGTGTCCCTCCTAATCACGGTCAGGGGGGCCACATTGGTTACCCCTTCTCGCTCCTCGTTGTGCCTTCTTTCCAGAATATGGCGAACCATGTCAGTCTTGGAAACAACTCGCAAGCCTTTGATTCTTTCAAATTCCCTCGCATTCTCAGCCTTCTTTTTGGCTAACCCCTCCTTGTATAGCAGTACGGCGTTTTCAGCTTCAGCCACCTCCGTCAGGGCACTACTGCTCATAGGCGGCGGTGATTCCACCTCCATGTCCTGGCTCTCCGTTTGATTGAGGCCATTTTCCTCCCAGAGTCGCTCTTGCACCCTCTTCAACACTAGCTGTCGCTGTAGGAGGAGGGCCACCGACACTTTGAATCCACATTCTGCAATTTTCCATCGCAGCTTTTCTAGTCTCTCTACCCCTTCAAACCGTTCCTGGTCCGTCTGACCCAACGCTTGGGCAGTACATTCTGCCCACTTAAGGAAGGCTCTAGGTACACACCCAAGTAAGGAGTCCATGACTGGGCCAGATGCGGCAATCAGCTGAGCAGCCTTGTTGGCTTTATCACCCCAAGACTCTTCCGCTGCCCCTGGAAAGGGCAGAACGAAGTTCACCGTTCTCTCAAATATATTAGGCGTAGCTGGTCCTAGGCGGATTAGCCTCAGCATAGCTTGGTGCGCCGCTGTTCTGCATCTCGCTCTATGAGCTGCTAGGGCTCTACAGTCCATAAGCACGTGTTCTAGAGTCTCCGGGCGTCCTGCATCACACAGTTTACATAGGCCATCCCCAAAGACGACTTGCCATTTTGGGGCTAGCGTGGGTTCCAATGAAATCACAGCTCCAATTTGCAGCTTAGACAGTGTTGTCTGTGTGAGAGAGATCACCTCAAGGATAAAGGAGTTGGCAGTATGCCTAGCTACTTCTCCCCGTAGATTTTCTCCCTGCCAGTTGGTCTTCAGTGCCACCCCTCCGGTGGCCCTGAGTGGCTCACCGATCTTCCTTGCAAAGAATTGTCTGATCCGGCTTCCCATATGCCGCACAGGATCCTCGCGATGTCGGCTTACTAACAGCGCCTGGGGTACACTAGGCCATGGGGCCTGCATGCCTCGCCGCACCTGCAGTGGTCCCTGATAGTCCCTGGCACGCACAGCATTCGCTGTTAGGTCTGCCCATGCATTGCCAGACTTAGCAAGCAACCACTCTTCCGGGGTATACAGCGCTCTTTGACGAGCAATCCGAGGGCCCCAGTACCAAGGACGTTCCTCCATCTTATCCTCCTGATGGGAATAAATATGCCTCAACTCGGTGTGCCAACCGATTCTCTCTCTTACTGCCATCATTCTTCTAATTTGCATTGCCAGCGCAATATTCTTGTAGTTGAAGTACTCAACCTTTGAGCTTCTTTGCTTCTTAATGAACTCAATCGAGCTAAGTGAGTCTGTTACAATTAAGAGGTCCCGCACCGGGAACATCCGGAGAACATGCCATATCTCGTAGAGCTCAGTATCGTACGATCCTGTCAGCTCATGGTGGCTTAGGTCCTGCACACCTTGGAATTTGTGTTTGGTCCCGTCTTCCAGCATAATGCAGGCGTCAAAGGCTGCTGCCCCTCGAATCTCTCCATCAACTGGACCATACGACCCATCTGTCATAACTTGAACCTTAGCAATTGGACTATCAAAATTAAAGTCTTGGTGAAGACGAGGCGAGAAAAGGCCATTGTCTCCATGCTTACTAGTATAGTTCTCAACCATTTTTCGTACATGGTCATAGTACCATTTAGACTCAGGTCTCGTGAGCGGCAACAGAATACGGGTGTTATAGTTGTTCTGCTCCGGGGTCCGAATAGCCCCAATTAAGCAGTTACCATTCCGCAACAGACCATGTGGGTCGTAGACAAACTTCCCACCACCGTTGAAGGTGGACACCATGGGCGCACGTACAAATTTCGTAAAGAACTCTTGTTCGGAGATAACTCTCCCATTCCTCATTAACTGGCGGTATCGTGTGATACCATGCAGCACTAGGAATTCCGGCACTGACGCCCACCGCTTTGGAAGATCAGAAACCGTATCCTGTCTCTCCTCTAGCTGTCTATCAGCTGAGCGAACCTTGAGATCCATGTTCCAGTAAAACAGGGCCTGCCTGACCTCGTTTACCATCGCATGCGCTCTCCTGTAAGCAAATTCAACTGGCTTAATGTAGTCTTCCTGAGGTGCAAAATGCAGGGTAGCTACAGCCTCTGGACCAGAACACTCATCAAAGAGGTGCTGTAGGCGCTTGAAGGCGCACACTTCCTGCCCGTACCACCGTGCCAAATGTGGGTCGCCGGTGCTACGTAGCACCTGAAATCGGCCCCCACACCTCGATTCCACCCTGCAGACTTGCTCCATGAAAACATCATGTGGCAGCCCCTGCGTGGATAACCCCATTTGTACATTGTACCCCATAAATTCCGATCGAGCTAGCTCTTCTATGTTAACCAGGCCCCGGCCCC
This sequence comes from Candidatus Obscuribacterales bacterium, assembly GCA_036703605.1. Lineage (NCBI taxonomy): Bacteria > Bacillati > Candidatus Melainabacteria > Candidatus Obscuribacterales > Candidatus Obscuribacterales bacterium. Next base: position 5,043 of record DATNRH010001156.1, read on the forward strand.
CCTCTACCTTAGGTTGGTAGAGGAAGAGGTTATTAAAGTTCCAGAATCTGTTAGCATATCGCCGTTTCACCTCCTTTCTACTCTGACGATCCCACTTGACAAGGTTTGTCTTGTTAATTTTCAGGACCTTAGCACTGTAACTAACTAGCCCTGCGATCACTGCGTTTGCGACGACAACCGCTGCTTCGCTACTCAAGTCATCTTTCCAGACAGATCTCCAGGTCTTCATCACCGATGTGTCCAGCTTCTTAAAGTGCGCAGACCAGCATAGTTCTGGGTTAAATAAGATTCCCAGGTACTTGTACGACTCCTTAGGTTTGTAATACCTAACCTTGTTCTCCTCTGTCTGAGCAGACGGGTCATCCGTTACGTAGAGGTCTGGCCACACCTCCTCATACTGGCTGGCCCAGTCTTTAACATGAATCCCAGACTTGCTAGGACTAATATTCAGCCGCGCTTCCTTGCAAAACAGCTTCACCACACTGAAGAGGACCACCATATCCTCCCAGTTGTCCGACAAAAGCACAATATCGTCCGCATACGCTAGGACCGGGATCCTCTTCTTCATATGAGTGAGAGGGATTCCACGTTGTGGAGTAACTTCCTCTGGATTTCCGTCATTTACTTCCTGGCCTGAAGAAACTCCTTGTTGTGCATTGGATTCTAACACCTCCAATAGGGGGTTGAGAACCAGTACAAACAGGAGGGGGCTAATTACATCACCCTGGGCAACTCCGCATGTAACCTCGATGGGTTCCGAGGTTGCATTCTCTGTCTTAATGCATGTCTGCCGATTTCTTAAGGTGAGCTCGATCGCTCGAACTAGGTTTTCTGGCACCCCATAGAATCTCAGGGTCCGTACTACAAGCTCGAATTGAACACTATCGTAGGCCTTCACTAGGTCCACATAGAGTGCAATAAACTTCTTTTTTCGTTGTTTTTGGAGCTCCGCCAGACCGATAAGAGAGCTGATATGCTCATGCGTTCCCCGATTGGCCTGAAACCCAGCCTGCGAACGCACAAGGATGTCCTTTGATTCAACGTAGTGCTCCAATCGCCTCTTAAGCAACATCGTGTAAAGCTTATACACTGAATTCAACATAGTTATAGGGCGGTAGTTAAGAGGATTAGTCCTTGCTCCGTCCTTATACAGTAAGATGGTCTCTCCACGTTGGACCTCTGGAGGAGGGCCGTACTCCCACCAGCAGTTCATAGTAAGGAGCAGGAGCTCTAAAGCAGCCGAGGGTTCCTCCCCCTCGTCTAGCAGCTCCTTCCATACTTCTGCTGGTAACCAATCTTGACCCGGCATCTTGCCAGTCTTCAGTGACTTGATACCCTTGCGTAATTCATCTAGCGTGAAGTGGGTTTGATCTGGTTCCTGCGGACGGCGTTTAGCTTCCGGCAAGAACTTACCAATGCCATCACCAAGTTCGAGAAAGTTCTGAAAATACGATTTCCATTGCCCTGTGGCAACCTCATTCACCACTTTCGGGTCGGTGGTAATTTCCACCTCCCCTAGTTCATTGACCACCTCAGCCTTCCCAAACAGCATATTCTTACGACGTTTCAATTCCTTAAGGGCATCAAACCCGGAGACCGACATTTTGTGTCTCATTTTCTCCCAAAATTGCTCGGCGTCCGATTTTTCCGGGAGGCCTGCGATAATCAGCTTTTTGTTGGCTTGAGCTTTTTTCATAACTTTTGTTAGCTCTACTCGT
>DATNRH010001157.1 GCA_036703605.1 Candidatus Obscuribacterales bacterium
TTGGGGTGCTGATAGGGCTCGAGGCCAATACCATGCCCTCCAAACAAGTAGCCACCGATTTCTTTCATTATGCAACCGCAGCTTTGTGCGTACTCATTCATCGCCTGGAGGACGTCATCCATACACACACCCGGCCTGATCATCTTGTCCATCACCTCATTGACCCCTAGCCGGCAACCGTAGAGTTTCTCTTCGTCCTTCGTCGGCGCTCGGCCCAAGAAAATCCCCCGATTGATGTCGGAGCCGTACCGTCTGTACTTGCAACCAAGGTCCAGGTGAACAAAGCCTTTTTCGATCTTGCGATCCAACGCATCGTTGCTCAACAGATTGGGACCTTGGCCAACGGACATAACTTGAGCATGCGTAATCTTATCCGCACCCTCTTCGAGCATGAACGTGCTTACCCTCCTGGCCACATCCACTTCGCGCATACCGATGTCGATCTCCTCGTAGATTCGTTCCATAGCTCTGGCTGCAGCAGCCACCGCCACCCTCATCCGCTCGATTTCAAGTGTTGACTTGATGGCCGTAATCTTCCAGATGGTTGTAGTTGCATCAACCAACTCAGCACCCAGCTCATTGATGATCCGTTTTTTCAGTTCCCAGAATTTGATGGGATTAATTCCCGTGCAGAGCCCGGGTCCCCATTCAATACCAATTCTATGTCCCTTTCCAATGCCGTAGTCGCTAAGTATGTTCACCAGTTCAAGTTCATCGTCATAGAATTCCATGGATTCGGAGACGGTCGTGTGCAGGCCCACAGCGTCACTGTCGAAGGGCCCGAACCGTTGACAATAGATATCGGCATCCTGCGTAAAAATCGCAGCTGACTGCGGCGCCAATGCTAGGGGGGCATCGAATCCCACAAAAACAAAACGTGATCCAGTCGCATAGAACACGTTCACATTCCTAGAGAAAACAAGCGCGTCAAGCCTATCTTCCTTCATGATTTTGCGCGCCCTCTTCAGCCTGTGCTGGTGCTCACTGAGAGGATGTTCCGGATACAAAGGACCAGTTGTCCTCTTTACTTGTTTCCTGGCCATATCACCACCGCCTTGGCGCTACTCCCTCATTCTGCTGGTGGATTAGAGGGGTCTCCCTTCTGCAAAAACGGCAAATGCCCTTTCGATCATAGTAGATACCCCCTTCCCACGCTGGAACGGGATCAGTCAAGAACTTGCAGTCAGATTTGTGGCACAAATCGGCGGGTCGATTGCCGACACCGCTGAGTGAGAAAGCATCACTGCCCCCCTAGAGATCTCGCAACCAGGCCTCATAGCGACCTGTCGTTACCTTGGCTCGCTGCTCCATAAACAATTGAGGCAACCACCAAATCTTCCAGAGCATACCCAACACTCTTGAAGGCAGTGATGTCCTTAGGTGAGCTGCGAACTCGCTTCTTGCCTGCTACAAGTTCGTGAAGGTCAGCCTGTATGTGCTTTCGCCCGATAAGCCCTTGACGCATGGGAATTAGCAGATCTCCGGCCTCTGC
>DATNRH010001158.1 GCA_036703605.1 Candidatus Obscuribacterales bacterium
TATCTTCAATGCGCACCAATTCCGGAATCTCGAAGCGGCCTTCCTCAAAGACGTAGAGCAGATCATTGGGTAGGTCGATGTCGCTCTTGTCAATCTCATCCACAATCAAGATTCTCGGCTTCTTCGACGGCAGTAGGGCAGTCCCCAAGGGCCCCAAGCGGATATATCGACCGATGTTCTCAAAGCGCTTATCCTCATTTGGCTCTTGCTTGCTGGCATCCTGCAAACGAGCGATCGCATCATAAAGATATAGACCATCCTTAAGAGTGGTTCGTGTGGTAACGGGCCAGTACAAGACTTCGCCTAGATCTAGCTCACGGGCGATCGCGTAGGCGAGGGATGTTTTACCGCTACCCGGCTTCCCCGTTACCAGCAGCGGCCGCCGTAGGTAGAGAGCTGCATTCACCAATTCAATTTCATTGGGCTCGGCTTGGAAGGTCTTGCCCCGTTCTTCTTGGCGGCGATCGGCCTGTCGCCAGGTGGGCGGTGGTGGTAGATTGTCCAATGCGTCGGGATTGGGCTCACCGCTGCCGGTGAAAATAGGGCAGAAAAGGTTTGGATTGGGGGTTGGAGGTTGTGGATCGCTCATGGCTGCAAGGGGTTTAACACATCTCTGGATCGATCTGCGCCATCATCGTAGGCGGGACAACCTTTGGATCATCCCATACCAAGCTCAAATGATAGCCTAACGACACTTTTTCCTCATCTTCAATCGCCTCTTGGCGTTCTTCTAGGACACGCTTAGGCAAGTCGATCACCGTACAATCTAGAATGCGATCGATGTCAGAACAGAGGTTCTCTTTTCTCGCCCACAAAACAACCGGAAGCGCTACCTTATCTGCCAAGAATTTGAAGACTGCATCCGTGCGATCGCTGCTCAGATTCTCCAAGATGCCAATCTCTGCCGACTTGAATTGTTTGAATAGTAATGCAGATTTACGGCTATCTGCTCGTACCACGCTACCGTTGGCTTGTGAGTGATAGTTGTTTTCTAGAGATTGCCATTTTTGCTGCCAGCGACGGTAGTATTGAGGGCTAGTTGGCGACTGGCTCAGATCCGTCCGCATGACCAGCTGATATTGATTTCCAAGGGTTAGACCCGATTGCGTTCCACAAGCATCTAGATCGCTGCTCAGTTGAGAACGGGCCACAAAGCAATGCAGCATCGGTTCATCCAATATGTCTTGACTAGAAATCCATTGATCCAAGAAATCGGCTAAGTCAACCAGAGCGATCGCCTCATTAGACAAGCTCGGTTTAGGTGGCTCTAGGGGATCATAGCGATCGCGATCGCGAATGATCCAAATCGAGATGTTTGCTCTAGCAGGATCCTGCTCATCCGCCTTAATCTGGATGACTAGGTGTTCCTGGGTTTGAGTAGCAGATATCTTGCGCTTTTTACGATATTGGTCGGCTTTAAAGTAGAGCTTTTCAAAGTCAAACTGGCGGAATGTTACCCATGTCTTGAGCGCATGCAAAAGCGATGGCGCAGGATTATCTTGCAAGACGATGACAAACATGACGAACTGAGTGAGGCGATCAACCTCCCTATCGTTTTGCCACCACTCTCGATTAGATAGGCTGCTTAGAAAGGTCAGGCGATCTCGCAACTCAGGATGTTTAGCCTTATCGCCATCGCTGTCACACAATTGAAATGCTGTTTCAGCAATTGTTGTGAGCTGAGATTGATCCCAATGTTCTTCCAGCACATCTGCAACGTAATGGGCATCAATCGTATTGAGAACGGGACGGAGCTTCGAAGTGGGAATGGCGTAGGCCGTACTCTTTAAATCTTCTTTTGCCTTGACCGCTGCCGTTGCGATCATGCCAAGAACAGCTTTTGTCCTGTCATTCCATAACGGCGCACCGCTAAATCCAGGACGAATAGTTTCATCGTTGGGATCGTCATACTTGCAAAGTTGCCAGCGCTCATCGGTCACCTGAGTTTTGGGACGATAGGCGTCAGAACGTCCACCTTCAGGACTACCAAAGCCATACACTAAATGGCAATCGGCTTCAACATCTTCGCCACGGGTCTCAAGAAGATGAATCGGCCGCACACCGTCAGGGGCCGGACTCAGGAGCTTAAGTCCTGCAATATCGCCCATGTTTAATTGATAGGGAACCCAGTCAATTACCCTAGCCTCGATCATGGCATTGGGAGCTAGGATATGGAAATTCAGCCGAATGATATTAGTGGAAGGATCTTTATGGGTCTCAATATCCGTTTTTGGTATACCCACTGCTTCCAAGACAACATGGGCACAGGTTAAAACATACCCTGGTGCAACCAAGAACCCAGTTCCAACAACTACATTCTTGTCATTTGAAAAAATTCGAACCGTTGCCCGTTCATAATCGGTAACACTGAACGTCATTGCTTCTTCCATTTCAGCGTGATTTCGTAGGTGGCCTCTCCCCCTACTTTGGTCACAACTGCCCCCACCTCGCCGCTTAGCTTGACACTAAATTTCACCTCGACCTCATCCGCCGGATCATTCAGAGTATCCAACCGTGCCTTCAAGGATCGCACCATGGGTGTGACGCCAGCCATAGCTTGGCTAAAGGTTTGACGTGCCTGGGCCGCAATTTCGCCTGGTGACTTAGAAACAGGTGTTATTTCATCAGACTCGACTTCATCCACTTCCATCAAGATGCTCTCGCCATCGCCCAAATCAAACTGCACAAGCTTCGTCATAGTGAGCCTACGTTGACCTCAACACATGTCACCACAGTCTAGCCGATGTGCCAAAAGGAGGCTACCCTTGTCCGTAGCACAGCCTCCTGGGATGACCATCCTGACCGTTTCTTCACTCCCCAGATGCTCTCTTCCGGTCATTGTGGAATAACGTTATCCCACAAACTCCCACCCCGGTTTTCTCAAAAAAATCGGCTGCCTCACGGCGAAGGGAAAGGGCAAAGAAAGATAAAGCGCTAAGGGCTAAGGGCTAAGGGACTAAGAGCTAAGAAGAATACTCGGCAAAACGCAACAGACCCGAAAACCGACGTTGAGGTAGCGGTAGTCGCGCGAGAAGTTGCAGCGAAAGGCAGAACGGCAATCCCCAGAACCGTTGAGCCACGAACCGCCGCGCAGCAACTTATCTAACCTGTTTTTATTTTTGTCTACCCATACACTACCATCCTCCGGTGCACCGATATAATTATTATGCCAATCATCCTCACACCACTCCCACACATTTCCATGCATATCGTACAGCCCCCAGCGATTGGCCGGATACGTCCCCACATCAGTTGTTTTTGATCCATCATAATTAGCTACGTCCTGGGTCAGCATTGGGCCAAAGTGATATGCAGTTTCCGTGTCCGCCCGACAAGCATATTCCCACTGGGCCTCACTGGGCAATCGATAGTCTTTTTCAGACAGTACGGATAACCGCCGACAAAATTCCTGAGCATCGTTCCAACTCACCCGCTCCACCGGGTGATCATCACCCTTAAACTCTGACAGATCTGGCTTTAGTTCACGATCAATCGGCTCACTGTTGAGTACCATCGCTTGCCATTGGGCCTGGGTCACCGGCGTTTGCCCCATGAGAAACTCCGCCACCCGCACTCGGTGCTGAGGTTGCTGGCTGCTATGGCTATCTGGCTCATCCTCTGGTGCGCCCATCATGAACTCCCCCGTCGGAATGCGCATCATGATGAGCTCTACCCCGCCCGGCAACCGTTCTCGATAGGCCTGATTGCGGCGCTTGTAACGATGGAGCGTGAGGGTATCAGAAGAAGAAGTCACACCATCACCATGAATCGAGGATCTTTGCTCTAGGCAGCATCTGCCTAACAGAATAAGAGTTCTCTGAGGTATCCGGCAACCCTGGCGGCTAGAAGCTGTGCCCAAACCGCCAAAACCCGCCTAAGCGGGTTCAGGTCAATGAATCTGAGAGGGTGTAGCCGTGGTTTTAACCACCTGCGGTGAATGTGTCGGTCAACGCTTCAGAGCCGCCTCACCCCGGCTGTATAGCTCACGGGCATAGTCCGTCCAAGTGCCTTGCCCCCAATATCGGAAGCAGCTTGTTTCCACCAACATCACATAGAGCAACGCTTCTTGATAGTCAGCACTGCGGGTGATTAAGGGATCTTCTTGAACCAAGCGATCGTATTTTTGGTGGAAAAGCGCACTCAGTTGATTCATCGGGCCCAACACATTTTCATAGCCCTGCACCCAGCTCAAATCATTTGTCCAGGATGCACCATCCATGCTGAACTGATGATCATTGGACTTGAGATCTTGAATCGCCTGTTCCACCGCCTCCGACGTGGCATGGTCAGGATCCACCCGCTGCCAAATCTTATGTTGATGCACCGCTTGGCAAACTGGATAATCCTCTGGCGTCACCCCAGCCGCTGCCAGCAGTTCCAGATATTCTGTGCCATTTAGACCCACAACGCCCTCAACACCGCGCCCGTGATCCTTGAGTTCAGACCATACTGGATTGAAGCCCCGGGGAAACTCATTCATCATGACGCCGCCATTTTCCCCATCGGCGATTTGCGTGACACAGCAAGGAACGGAGCGATCGCCTAGTTGCTGCCGACCGCGACCCTTGGCCTCATGGTAGGGCTGCATTTGCGCCACCAGTTTTGTATCCGATCCTTGGGTTTTAATCAGCGCCGTAATGCTGATCGTCTCACCCTTAGAATTACGCGCTACTAAGCGATTGGGCAGATATTTATCATCGTGCCATACCCCCGAACCATCCAGCCGTTCCACCGAATGTTCCTGCACCATCAACCACTGATAGCCGCAATCCTTCAGCGCCTTAATGTATTCGTAGAGCGTATCGGGATGGTTGG
>DATNRH010001159.1 GCA_036703605.1 Candidatus Obscuribacterales bacterium
TTCAGGGTTCTCGTCGCAATATTGGTCAAACGAAGTTTTGGGCTGTTCTTTGCTCCTTTTGTGGGCTGCTTCAGCTTGCAGTTCTTCTACAGCGTCCCATGCAGCAGCACATTCCCCAGAGGAAGCACCTTCAGTGCTGCATACGGCCCGTGCCTGTTCACGTTCTTGCTCAATTTGGTTGTGGATATCGCTCATAGCTTTTCGTTATGGTTATGACTTATCTCAGTACATGTGGGTGGTCTACCCTGGACTATCTTAGTCTGAAACCTTCGAGGTCGTGAATGTGAAAACCCCGAACCCTGCCGTGTAACGGCTGACCCTAGAACCCATTCACGCATTTAGCCTCCACAAATGGCAATCCTATTATCTTTAGATTTGCCGTGGCTAGACTCTAGATCATTCGCTGTAGACAGAGAGACCCAACCCCTCCTAATCCCTATGCTACTGTGCGATCGCCCCTCTGCTCGTCAATAATGTTACCAAACTCACCGGAAGGCGATCGCTGAGAAGGGCTTGATCTTGCATGGGATTGATCAACGCCTCAGAGCTCTTAACTTCTCTGTTGACCCGTTTTCCTAGAGAATAGGGAGAACGCTACGACAGTTCGTATTGTGACTCGGCGAACTAGTACTATGACTGATCCTATGAAATGGGCCAACGCCCTCTCCACCCGCCCCTCCCTTGAAGCCGCTATTCAGGAGGTCGTTGAAAACGCAACCCAGCAGTTGAAGACACCCGCCGACCTAGCGATTGTTTTCATCTCGTCTGCCTACGCCAGTGAATTTCCGCGTCTGATGCCGCTCTTGCGCGAGTACCTTGATGTAACCACGATTGTCGGCGGCAGTGGCGGCGGGGTGATTGGACAATCCACCACCCGCGACGCTGCTCAGGAGGTGGAAGGGGAAGCCGCCCTCAGCCTCACCTTAGCCCACCTACCCGGCGTGAAGGTCGAAGCCTTTCACCTAGACTCTGAACTCCTACCCGACCCGGATGCCGCGCCGGATGCCTGGGTGGATCTGGTCGGAGTATCGCCAGCGGATCACCCCCAGTTCATTTTGCTATCAGAGCCCTTTGCACCGGGGATCAATGACCTGTTGCAGGGTTTGGACTTTGCCTACCCAGGCTCCGTGAAAATTGGTGGACTAGCCAGCACCGGCTCGGTCACCGGGCAATGTGGTCTATTTTGCAACTACGAGTTCTATGACGAGGGCATTGTGGGTTTAGCACTCAGTGGCAATATTGTCATTGATGCCATTGTGGCCCAGGGTTGTCGCCCCATTGGCTTTCCCTATCGAGTCGTGCAGGGGGAGCGCAATATTCTTCTAGAACTAGAGGCGGATGACATGGCTGGGGGGTGTGACGTTGGCAAGACCCCCTTGGAGACTTTGCAGATGCTAATCCGGGATCTGAGCGAGGACGATCAGATGCTGGCGCAAAATTCCCTCTTTATCGGCATCGCCCAGAATGAATTTAAGGAAAAGCTGGGTCAGGGCGACTTCCTCATTCGCAACCTGATTGGCGTGGATCCCAAAGTGGGAGCGATCGCCATTGGGGATCGGGTACGGCCAGGGCAGCGGGTGCAGTTTCATCTACGGGATGCCCAAACGTCGATTGACGATATGGAAGACCTATTCACCCAATATCAAAACCAGGATCATCAAGGCAGTTCGCCCATTGGTGCCCTGATCTTTGCCTGCCTCGGCCGCGGGGAAGGGCTATATGGACAACCCAATGTGGATTCTCGGCTCTTCCATCGCTACCTCGTTGATACACCCCTGAGCGGCTTTTTTTGCAACGGCGAAGTAGGCCCTGTGGGCAATACAACCTTCCTCCACGGCTATACGTCGGTATTTGGCATCTGTCGATCGCCGGATCCAAGCCGCTAGACTGGAACTAGTTGTCATAATTCAGGGGAATGGTCACGTTTAACCGATTGCTAGGGCTAGGACTAGGGGCTGGGCTGATCCTATTTGCGGTGCAAAACTGGTCTTATTCCGTGCCGCTCATTTTGCTGGGCCGAATCTCCCTAGCCTTGCCCCTATCCGTATGGGTCTTAGGGGCTATGGGCTGTGGCGTTGTCACGGCTCTCATGCTTATGGGGCTTTTTCAAGCGGATGCAAAGCGTCCTACTGAACGCTGGACAGCGCCCAATGAACCTGCCCCCCGGCGATCGCCCCCCTCTCAACGCTGGAATCAAGAACCAAGGGATCGGGCCGGCAGTCCGCCTTCTGAACCACGGTCAACGAAGCGCGATCGCACCTCCCGAGCCTCCCAACGAGCATCACAAACCTGGGGGGAAACCTGGGATACCCCGTGGCAGCGATCGCCGGAGTCTTGGGAGTCTTGGGAAGCTTGGCAGAGCGGTGTACCCAAGAGCGATCGGCGGGAGCCCCTCGTAACGGATGCAGAGGTGATTAGCAGTACCGCCGAGCCATCGGCAACCTCACGTCAGTCGTCCTACGACGAGCCGCTGGAGAGTCGCGACTATGGTCGGCCAACCTACACCTATGTGACCCCTGATCCCGAGCTGGATCAGCCGGTGCAAGAATCTGCCGTCTGGGATGACTGGCAAACCAACGACGACGAGCCGCGAGTCGCCTATACAGAGCCAGGTTACGAAGACTTGGATGACGAAATCTCAGACCTAGACAACGACGTCTACAACGATCGTGAGGAAGACTCGCTATACGACGATCCATACCAGGATGCCTCACAGAACGTCTCAGTCTACGACGACCCACGCTTTGACGACTATGACCGAGATCGGGCCGCTGCCTGGCAAGCTTGGCGCGATCGCCATGCCGATGATCCAGACGTTGACGACTTAGATCGTGCTGATAGCGATGCAGACGACGACTTAGAAGACTGGGAGGATTGGGACGG
>DATNRH010001160.1 GCA_036703605.1 Candidatus Obscuribacterales bacterium
TCAAGCGTTACCCGCCGTTCATCAATCATGAACGACTCTAGGGTGCTGGGCTGAGACTTGGAGTCAGCGGCGCAGAAAAACTTGGCTGCGGAAATATCAGGCTTAGAAAACCCAATGGAAAATTGCCGTTGACCCTTATCCCAACGGCCCAAGACTTGCCAACAGTCTGGGCTATCGCTGAGCCCATTCACGGGCAGCTTCGCCTGCACGAAGGATAGTTCAATATCTTGAATGCCTTGATTACCTAGCGTTTCCTTTAGGTTGGGCATGAAGTGTTGCGTGATAAATTCCTCGAAGGGTTTGTCCTCTAGCTTAGGTGGCTTTTCCTTCTTGGCCTTAGCGCCGTCTGACTTAGCTGGGGTGGTTTTAGTATCGTCTGACATAGTGTCGGTCACATGCAGTTCAACCTTAGCTTAAGGCTCAACCCTGTTTGATTCAAGATTGTGCCTCACAATTACAGGGTATCCTCAAGACTCGATGCTCGCCCAAGGGCGATCGCCCCTGTCAACGATTTCAGATCCGTTCAGCACTACGTTGTATGCCACGTCTCTTTTCCATCTTAAAAGCATGGGTCCATGCCTTGAGCCATCTCATTCGCCTACCGCTGTTGGATCGTCGGGTTTGGCTCTTATCAGCAGGACGCCTGCTCTCCCAAGTAGGCAATGGCTTCACCCTGTTCTATGCTCCCATTTTCTTTGTCAACCAAGTGGGTCTCTCGGCCACCATGGTGGGGATCGGCATTGGCAGCGGCTCGATTGCGGGCATTGTGGGGCGGATTGTCGGTGGATCTATGGCCGACTCTCCCCGCTGGGGGCGACGCTCTACCCTGCTGTGGTCAGCGGCGGTGTCGGCTTTGGCCGATGTAGCCTTGGCGATCGCCGATGATTTTCCAGTCTTCCTCGTCGGTAATTTACTGATGGGGGTGGGCATTGGCCTCTATTGGCCAGCGACGGAGGCCGTGGTAGCGGATATTGTCACCCCAGAGCAGCGCAACGAAGCCTTTGCCATTGTGCGCCTGGCCGATAGCCTGGGTCTGAGCCTTGGCGTGGTGTTTGGCGGCACACTAATTGCCCTGACGGGTCTCTACCGCTTGCTCTTTGTCATCGATGGTCTGTCCTACGCCATCTTTTTTGTCTTGATCTATGTAGCGATCGCTGAAACGTTAAGTAATACCGATCGGGGCCGTTCCTTTTTTGCTGGCTGGGCCATTGCCCTGCGCGATCGCCCCCTGTTAGTCTATGCCGGTGTCAACATCCTGTTTACCACCTATCTTGCTCAAGTGCAGAGCACGCTGCCGGTCTATTTCAGCCGTTTTGTGTCCTTTGATGGCGTGCTGGGGTTATCCGAAGCCATGATCAGCCTGCTGTTCACCTGGCACATTGTCCTCTCTGCCCTCTGCCAACTGCCCATAGCCCGTGGTCTGAAGCGCTTTGGCCTCGTCTGGGCGCTGATTGGATCGGCCCTGTGTTGGGGACTCGGATTTCTGTTGATTTGGTTCACCGGCGTCACTACAACCTTGGCGCTGGGATGGGCCCTAGCTGGATTAGCCGTGATGGCGATCGCCACCGATGCTTACACCCCAGCCGCCTCTGCCCTCGTCGTCGCGATCGCCCCTGACGCCTTGCGGGGGGTGTACCTATCGATCAATTCCCTATGCTGGGCGGTGGGCTATTTCATTGGCCCAACCTTGGGAGGATGGGTGCTCGATCAAGACCGTTGGGTGATCGATGGATTTTGGCTGGGCTCCGCCTTGAGCGTTCTGGGAGCGATCGCCATTCTGCTCTGGCTGGATCGCCTGCTGTCTCAAGCCCAGAAAACCTAGATTGCCCATCATGGATCTAGTCTGCCCAGTCTAGCGATCCTGATCTAGGCTAGGACTATCGGCGATCGTTGCCCTTGAACTTAGATCCTTAACGCGTTTATTTACCATCTCCGTCATCAACCCCACCCACATGCCATCGTCATAGGACTTGCAGGGCATCATAAACCTATGCAGATGGGCTACCCACTAAGCTCTGTTGTCTGAGAGAGAAGGTTATGAACACGACTCCCCTTGAGGTCTGGCTTGTGCAGGCCGTTCATGAAGCGATCGCGCCTACGGCATTAATTTCCACCCTCATCCAGACCCTGGCAGAGGACTATGGCCTCCATGCATCCATTGGGATTGCCGCCGCTGATGGATCGACAGGTGTCCATGTTTGGGCTCACCAGCAAACGGCAGATGCATCTCCAGAACCTCACCAACCTGCGCTCTATCAAGGCCGCCATGCCGACTGGCCCCAGTGGCTGCCACCCCAGGTAGATCCTTCCCTGGATCCGACCACAGGAGATGGCATGATTCCTATCGCAATTCCAGCTCCCCCAGCAGGGGAAGCGATCCTACCCCAGTTCATCCTCCGGCTCCATCGCCCAGCGCCAGACTCCGATCCGCCAACCGCCTGGGCTGATGAGTCACCGCAGACCCTGGCCGCCTTCACCTGTTTGGCACAACAAACCTATCTAGCCTACCTGGCCCTGCTCCATCGCTATCAAGCCGATCAGGCCCATCGCTGCATTGCCCTCGTCAGCGGCATTAATCAACTGCTCAACTCTAGTCTTGATCCTGACCAGGTGGTGGATCGGGTGATGGCAGAACTGGGGGTAGTCATGGGCAGCGATCGCTCTCTGCTCATTGATTTCCGCCAGGCTTCCGCCGATCTGCTCTCGGTATGGACGGCACCCCACCAATCCTGCGACCTACCGCCCCTGTGCCGAGACGACTGGGAATTGGCCCTAGATGCCCTAGAGCAGGGCGGTGCATCCTACCTACACTTCACGGAGCCAAGCCTAGACCTAGAAAACCTGTCGGTCTGGATGAGCAAAGCCGGTGCCGGTTCCCTGCTGATCATTCCGGTCTCAGTACAAGAAGACCTCTTTGGGGCGATCGCCCTCCTGTCCGATTCTCCCCATCAAACCTACTCCGTAGACCAACTGCAGGCTCTGCGCCAAGTGGCAAACCAGGTGGCGATCGCCCTCGTGCATACCCAAAACTACCTAGGACTCTGCCACGAGCCCCCCACCCCGCCCATGCCCGTCGAGGTGCAACCCCTCAGCG
>DATNRH010001161.1 GCA_036703605.1 Candidatus Obscuribacterales bacterium
TCTACTCCCTTAAAAATAGGCGTGGCTCCATCGCAAATCGCACAGGCCGAAATGCCGCGACTCCAAAAGTCATGTTCACTAGGCAGCCCCAACCGCTTAGCCGTGGCTCCCGTAGCGATCACCACGCTGTGGGCTAAAACCTCTCGCTCGTCAGAACGAATCACAAAGGGGCGCTGGCTGAAGTCTACGGCGGTGACATCTTCTGTGACCAGCTCCGTTCCCCAGCGCACCGCCTGAGCTTTCATGTTCTCCATGAGTTGCGGCCCTGTGATGCCGTCGGGAAAGCCGGGAAAGTTTTCCACTTCGGTGGTGGTCATCAACTGTCCACCCGGCACCCCGCCCACCTGATATCCCTCAAACATCAACGGTTTGAGATTGGCCCTTGCCGCATAAATTGCGGCGGTATAGCCCGCTGGCCCAGAACCGATAATCACTAAGTTTTCAACTGCTGGGTTTGCCATATCTAGGTGAACTCGTAACGACTACGCCTAATATAGCATGGGACTGGGATACAGCGATCGCCTCCCAGGAGAGTCCGGGAAGCGACTCTGGCGATCATGCTCGCTACTCTTCCTTAGTTTTGCGGCGTTCTGCAAGCTGCAGCAGCAGGGCGGCGTGCACCTCGCGGGTGATGGGGTAGAAATAGGTCAGCACAATACCACCTAGCAGGCAAAGCGCTGGCAGGGGAGCGATCGCCATGCGGATGGCCCACTGGGCCGTCTCCGATTGTTCTGGCGCACCACCGATATAGCCCGACCACTCCAGCGCCTGCCCCACCACCCAGAGCCCAGCCGCCAGACCAATCTTTTGCAGCAGCACCATAAAGGCGTAGAAAATACCCTCCCGCCGCTGTCCAGTATTCAGCTCATCCAGTTCAATCACATCAGGCAGCAGCGACCAGGGAATCAGGTAGGCGGTTGACACCCCAAAGCCTGCCATAATCGCCAGTCCATACATCAAGCCCATCTGCCCCGGCTGTAGAAAAAAGAGGCCGACTTGCGCGATCAACCAAAGACTCATGCCGATGAAATAGACCGCCTGTTTGCCAATCCGTTCGCTGACGGCACTCCAGACAAAGAGCATAATCAGCGCCGTCCCTTGCACCGCCAGGATCACCACGTTGGATACCTGATCCGACATGAATAGGCAGCTCACCACAAAAAACTTGAGGATGGATGCCGTCACCTGCACCGCTAGCCAGGAACAGAGATAGATACCAATAACAAACAGAAAAGGTCGATTGCTGAAGGCAATTTTGACCTGATCAAAAAATGGCGTGGTGGGCATCGCGGTGGTGGCATTGCTGAGCGATCGCAACCCCCGCTCCTTGGTGCCAAAAAAGCACCAGAAAATGGGCAGCACCGCAATTACCGCGCAGACACCGCCGATAATTAGATAGCGATATTGCAGGTCATCGGGCGTGACGGCGCTAATGGCAATCACCAGCAGCACAGACAGAATGCTACCGCCAATGGAAAAGGCAAAGCGAAAGCTATTGAGATTCGTCCGTTCGTTGTAGTCTTGGGTGAGTTCAGGCGTGAGGGCCGTGTAGGGCAGGTTCACGGTGGTGTAGGCCAGGTGAAACAGGATACCGATGGTCACGTAGTAGGCAAACAGCAGCCATTGATTGGTGGCCGGATCGGTACTGAACTGGGGCACAATCCACAGGAGAAAAAAGAACACTCCAAAGGGAATCGCTCCCGCCAGCATCCAGGGATAGCGTCGTCCCAAGCGCGATTGGGTGCGATCGCTCATCACGCCGATAATCGGGTCATTGATGGCATCTGAAATTTTGCCAATCGTCAACACCCAGGCCGCCAACCCCGGCGGCAACCCCGCCACCTCGGTAAAGAAAAACAGCAAAAAGAAGATGAGAACATTAGCCGTGATCGCGGTTCCCAAATCACCGGCCCCGTAGGCCAGCTTGGTGCGAAAGGGCAAGCGATCAGCTAGAGGCGGACTGGGATGCTGCACCATAATCTATCCGCCCTGACGCGGCGATCGCGCCTGTTTAACCATGGCAATCAACGTTTGGTGGGCATCTTCTGAGTCCTGCAGCGTGTGGTCAAACGTGACCCGCACCGGCACCGTATCCTCGGCCACCTGGGCGCTTAGATCCATCCCCGTGGGATCAATGCGCAGGAGTTCTGCTGCCGTCGCATCCGCCACGCCGCCAAAGACCTGGGCGTAGAGTTTCACCGCCTCGCTATGGTCTTCGTTCATGTGTTTACAGATGCGATCGCTCACCTCTGTGGTCAACAAATCTGCCATGATGGTTCGTCTCCTTTCCCCGTGATCATCCATGATTAACGATTCATTCAGGCATCCAACCTTCATCTAGGCGTCAGACATTAGCCCGAATGAACCATGGGGCGATCGCCCCCCAATGTCCTGAACTCAACTTTCTGATTGGCTGACCAATCTTTCCCTCTCATGCCCCAGCCCCTTTTTCCACAAAGGTTTCAGGTGTTTTCAAAGCCCCTCTACCTTCCTGGGAGAAGGGTTTGGGGTGAGGGTCTTCGAGCGTTTTCTATCAACCCTCTCAACTCTAGACCAGTTGTTGGTTTTGCAGCAAAAATGCCACCATGCGAAAGAGACTGAGGGCAATAAAGGACAGCAAAACCACACTGAGAGCAATATTTAAGGCATTTTTTAACGTATTCATCGTAAAACCTAGAGCATGGGATTTATCCCTCACTCTAGCAGGCTTCTCAGCGTTATCCCTACAGGGTCTCTATTGTCCCAACCGGTGTAGACAGCAGGGGGGCGATCGCCTAACGATTGCCAGCCTCAGCCAACGCCGTTTGACTATTCTCTTGATAGAGCCGCACCCGACTTTGGGCCGTTTCATAGCGTGGATCGTCCACATCCACTTGGTTCATCAAGTCAGCCGCCCGCTGCCAGCGGGCCGCTAGCTCTAGCCATTCTGCCGCAGACTGAGCTTCACCGCCAGCCTCGGCCGCTTGCTGAGCTAGGTCAACCGCTTGGGCAAAGGGATCGAAGGCTGGAGGCTCAGGGGGCATGGTTGGTTCAGGCTCACTCGCTCCTGTTTCAACCGGCTCAACCTCCGGCTCAACCTCCTCCGGCTCCCCCGTCAACACCGTCTGCACCTGATTGGCCCAGCCTAGCCCTAACCATTTCGACACCGCCCAACCCAGCACCACCACCAGCAGGCTGAGACTAACGCCCCCAACAATACCTCGCCAAAATCCTTGATCGGATTTCTTGGCTGCCTTAGGCAAGGTTGACCGCGTCGAGGAGCGATCGTGCTTCATGTCCTGCAGCCATCGCTGAATAGGATTGGGCGATCGCAGCCGAATCTCCTGAGACCACAGCAGCTTATCCGGCTCCCGGCGAATTTCATCGAGCCACAGCAACTGCTGCTCTTGCACCAAACGGCTGTGCATACTCACCCGGCGAATACTGCGAGGAGACATTGCCTCCAACATGCTCTTCACCCGTTCAACCAGCACTGTCTGGTCAAGCTGATCGATCGTGGCAGCTTCACACAAGAGCTGTAGCTTATTATCTTCAAACACAGCTCGAACTCTGACGCCAGAGTCCGCCAATTTTTCATTCAAAATTTGGATAATCGCGGCTACGCTGCCCTGTCGAGCTTGGTAGGCGATGTTGTCTATTGGATCTACCATCGTTCGCCCTACATTCAATGGGGAGATGAGCCCTGAATTCAGGTTTGGGTGAAAACCCTCCATAGTCTGACAGGAGACGGCCGCGATCGCAGCAGTAACCTCTCTAAAACCCGTGTGCCTATTCTTGCATCCGTAGTGGAACACCTGTGATGCTTAGAAGCAGATGAGCGCTACTCGCTTAAAAAGCTTAGCCTAGCGCGGCACATTTCTAGACATGCTTCCTATTCAGGGGTGGACACCCTCAGGTGGAAAAGACCGTCCCAGCCTGTGTCATCCCTAGTGTATGCGAGGCTTGAAGTGATAGCACGCCATGATTCTCAGGCAAAACACTCGCCAGAATCTAGCTACAGTTCCCTTCAAGACCTCTACGAGTTCAAGGACTACGCTGGCTGAGGGAAGCCGTTTGTCCTGAGGACAGGCTACGCCAACGTGAAACATCTCCCAAAGAGAGAAAGCCAAAACCCATCCCAGTTCCCCTCAAGACCTACGCTGGCTGAGGGAAGCCAAAGCCCCACCGCTCCCTAGCCCCTTTGGAGCAGCTACGCCAATGGCTTCGCTCAGGGAACACTAGTTTAGGGAACATTAAGTTTAGACGTGACAGACTATCACCCCAAAGGCTATGACTATCCACTAGGGTTATGACTCTTGTTTCAATTAATGCGGATGGCGAGAATCGAACTCGCAAGGCATTCGCCACACGCCCCTCAAGCGTGCGTGTCTACCAATTCCACCACATCCGCCTATGTTTCTAGCCTACTCTTAACCAGTTAGAATTGACTAGCGGTCAACATAATAACATAGCTACCCCGTCAGTGGTCAGCAAAAATGATCCTGAACCTTCATGGCTGGCCCAGAAATTAGGATCTAGGGAGACTTTGGGGCATCTTCACTACCATCTAGGCATTCTGCTCGACTTCTTGGATTTAACGCTCGATGATCTCAGACTCAGCGCTCTCACTGACCCAGATCGAATTTCGCTTGCGGGCGCTCTTGCCTGCAGATTTATACGCATCGGTGTGGATTGATCCATCCCCCAGCAACTTAATGCGGGTATTTGAGCATCTGCGTACCCTGCAGCACATTTTGCATGACTACACCCCCCGCCAAGTATCTGAACTGCTGCCCCAGCCGGGCATCATCCGCCATAGCTGGCACCAGGGAACCCTCTTGTTTACCGACTTGGCAGGCTTCACCACCCTCATGGAAGCCAATGTAGCCCAGGGGCGGCAGGGTGCCGTGACCCTCCTGCAGGTACTCAATCAATATTTTTCTGAGATGCTGGAACTGGTCAGCAAGTCCGGGGGCGAGGTCTTAGAATTTACCGGCGATGCCATGCTGGTGCAGTTTTTAAGCGATCGCCACCAAGTCGACACCGAGCAGGCCGTGCGGGCGGGTCTGCGCATGCAGCGGGCGATGGATCACTTTAAGCATATTCAGACCGACCAAGGATGTTTTTCCTTAGGCATGCGGGTGGGCATCCACACCGGTCAATTCCTTACCGCTGATATTGGCACGCCGATGCGGGTCGCCCATGTGCTGCTGGGCAATACGGTGCAGCAGGCTAAGCAGGCCGAGAGTGCTGGTCAGGTAGGGCGTGTATGTTTGACCAAGGAAGCGATCGCCCGCCTAGAGGATGCGTTTCACATTGATTCTCCCCATCACCATGGCTATAGCCTCGTGCGCGACGACCTCAGCCAAACCGAGCTAGGCGACTATGAAATTTCTCTGAATCGGCGACGATTATCGAGTTCGGTCTTGTTCGATCGCAGCCCGGAAGGCATCCTCGCGGAAATTCGAGACACGCTGGATCGGGTCGATCGCCTTTCTAGCTATATCCCCACGCCCATCCTCCATCTGCTCGTCGAAAGCGCCGCCCAGCGCCGAATTGCGCCCAGATTTGCCGACGCTGTGGTGATGTTCGTCAACCTAGGCGGCTTGCCAGAAGCTGTGGATACCGCCTCTCCAGAGGAGGTAGCCGCCATCAGCACAGCCTTTTCTACCGTATTTTCTATGATTGATGCAGCGGTGCGATCGCGGGGCGGCATTCTCCAGAAAGTCACCTATCACCTGGTGGGGTCTGATATTCTCATCTACTTTGGGGTGCTCAACTCCCGCACCCAAGACATGATTCACGCCGCCGACACGGCCCTGACGATTCGCGACCAAATTATTCCCAGCCTCACTAGACCCATGGTGCAGGGACAGCCCGTTGATCTTGATCTGCACATTGGTATCGCCCACGGCCCCGTCTTTGCGGCTGAAATTGGCGAACCTCGGGGCCGTCGAGAATTCAACATCCTCGGCGATGCGGTCAACACGGCTTCTCGGCTCACCAGCCAGGCCCAATCCGGTCAAATCCTCATCGGGCGGCACATCTACCATGCCCTTAAAGACAGCTATCATTGCAAATCCTTAGGGGATGTCACCCTGAAGGGCAAATCACAGCCTACTCCTCTGTTTAGTCTGCTCCAGCAGCACGATAGCTAAACGTTACGATGGTGAGAACGATAGTGAGACTGCCCTTCACCGCCCACCATGAACGCCTACGATCGCATCTACGCCATTGTTCGCCAAATTCCACCCGGACAGGTGGCCACCTACGGACAAGTTGCCGAACTCGCCAACTATCCCCGCCAGGCAAGGCTGGTGGGCTATGCGCTCTACCGAGTGGCGATCGCCTCTGATATTCCCTGGCATCGAGTGATCAACGCCAAGGGCGCGGTGTCGGAATCGCCCTTTCGCCAAGGTAGTGACCAACGGCAGCGATCGCTCTTGGAGCAGGAAGGCGTTGAATTTAGCAAGGCGGGAATCATCAATCTCCGCCGCTACCGCTGGCAGCCTGAGTCTGGAGATTTGCAGCCTGTAGATTTGAATTGCGACGAGCAGGGGGAACAGTCTGCGTCATAATAATTAAGAAATGCAACGCCCCTGGGTTTCGTTCGTCTTCACCGATTCGCGTCTCCACGCTAGAGGATAGGCGATTCCAAGCTAAGGGCGTTGAGCAGGCGATCGATAACACAGGCACCATGGGTAAACAGCGCGTACTATCAGGCATTCAGCCCACCGGCAATCCCCACTTGGGGAACTACCTGGGCGCAATTCGTAACTGGGTTGAACAGCAGCATAGCTTCGAGAACTTTTTCTGCGTGGTGGATCTGCACGCGATTACTGCCCCCCACGACCCCAAAACCCTAGCTCAAGACACCCGCACCATTGCTGCCCTCTACCTCGCCTGTGGCATTGATCTAGAAACCTCCAGCATTTTCGTCCAATCCCACGTGCCGGCCCATAGTGAACTGGCTTGGCTGCTGAGCTGCATCACCCCCCTCACTTGGCTGGATGACATGGTGCAGTTTAAGGAAAAGGCCATTCGGCAAGGCGAGAATGTGGGGGCAGGTTTGCTCATGTATCCCGTCCTGATGGCAGCGGATATTTTGCTCTACGATGCCGACAAGGTGCCCGTGGGCGAAGACCAAAAGCAGCATTTAGAACTCACCCGCGACATCGCCGCCCGCATGAACTACCAATTTGGCAGCGAAGAAGCGCCGGTGCTGAAAATTCCCGAGCCGCTGATCCGCAAGGAAGGCGCAAGGGTGATGAGCCTCACCGACGGCACCCGCAAAATGTCGAAGTCGGATCCCTCTGACCTCAGTCGCATTAACCTGCTGGACTCCCCCGAAGAGATCCAGAAAAAGGTGAAAAAGTGCAAAACCGATCCGGTGCGCGGTCTAGAGTTTGACAACCCTGATCGCCCCGAGTGCCACAACCTGCTAACGCTCTATATGCTGCTCTCCGGGCAAACCAAGGAAGCCGTGGCCGCCGAATGTCGCGACATGGGCTGGGGGCAGTTCAAACCCCTGTTGACCGAGACAGCGATCGCTGCCCTAAAACCCATCCAAGATCGCTATGCTGAGATCATGGACGACCCCAGCTACCTCGACTCCGTTTTAGCCCAAGGGCGAGACCAGGCCATCGCCATCGCCAACGTCACCCTCAACCGCGTGCGCGATGCTATGGGCTACGCTCCATCTCCTCCGTTGGGATCATGACCTCACCGCCATCCACCGATATCTTAGACCTGTTGCGAGACGACTACCGTCGCTTTCCCCACGACCAGACCTACTCGATCTACGCCGACGATGTGCGGTTCAAAGACCCGATGAACGAATTTCGCGGGTGCGATCGCTATCGGCAGATGATTGGCTTCATCCAAACCTGGTTTCGGGAACCCCAGCTCGATCTGCATCAGATCAACCAAGAGGGCGATCGCATTCGTACCGACTGGACGCTGAGCTGGACAACCCCGCTACCCTGGCAACCCCGCATTCACATCAACGGTTGGAGCGAGCTCCATCTAAATGCCGAAGGCAAAATTTCTGCCCACATCGACTACTGGCACTGCTCGCGGCTGGATGTCTTGGCCCAGCACCTGCCTTGGGCGATCGCTCAAAAAAAACGATAGAGTAGGAATACGTCAACAAATGTAAACGTTTCTCATCCTCAGGAAAGGTTCGGAACTCCATGCGCGTAATTTTGATGACCGGTAAAGGCGGCGTTGGCAAAACCTCGGTTGCGGCTGCCACCGGCCTCCGCTGTGCAGAACTCGGGTACAAAACCCTAGTCTTGAGCACCGATCCCGCCCATTCCCTAGCCGACAGCTTTGACCTAGAGCTATCCCACGATCCCACCCTGGTGCGTCCCAATCTCTGGGGAGCGGAACTGGATGCGCTGATGGAGCTAGAGGGTAACTGGGGAGCCGTGAAGCGCTATATTACCCAAGTCCTGCAGGCACGAGGGCTAGAAGGGGTTGAAGCCGAGGAGTTGGCTATCTTACCCGGCATGGATGAAATTTTTAGCCTCGTGCGCATGAAGCGCCACTATGACGAAGGCGAGTTTGATGTGTTGATTATCGACTCAGCCCCCACCGGCACCGCCCTACGGCTCCTGAGCCTACCGGAAGTCGCTGGTTGGTATATGCGCCGCTTTTACAAACCGCTCCAGGCCGTCTCCGTGGCCCTACGTCCCTTGGTGGAGCCGTTCTTTCGCCCCATCGCTGGCTTCTCCTTACCTAACCAAGAAGTCATGGACGCGCCCTACGAGTTTTATGAACAAATTGAAGCCCTGGAAAAGGTGTTGACCGACAATACCAAAACCTCGGTGCGCTTGGTGACCAATCCCGAAAAAATGGTGATCAAGGAATCTCTGCGCGCCCATGCCTACCTAAGTCTCTATAACGTCGCCACCGATATGGTGGTAGCCAACCGGATCATTCCCGATGAAGTCACCGATCCCTTTTTCAAACGGTGGAAAGAGAATCAAGAGCAGTATCGCCGCGAGATTCACGACAACTTCCATCCCCTGCCGGTCAAGGAAGTACCGCTCTATTCCGAAGAAATGTGTGGTCTAGAAGCCCTCGATCGCCTCAAAGAAACGATCTACGGCTCCGAGGATCCCACCCAGGTCTATTACAAAGAAACTACGCTTCGGGTGGTACAAGAGGAGAATCAATACAGCCTCGAAGTGTATTTACCCGGTATCCCCAAAGATAAGGTAGACCTGAGCAAAACCGGCGATGAGCTAAATATTCGCATCGGCAACCATCGCCGTAATCTTGTACTACCTCAGGCCCTAGCTGCCCTGAAGCCCTCTGGAGCCAAGATGGAAGACGATTATCTCAAGATTCGGTTTAGCTCTTGAGACGTGGTCAGATGAGCGAGGGTTTGTTCGATATCCTCAAAGGACGGACGGTAGGCAGGCTTGGGGTTGACGCAAGCCTGCTGTAGGCGATGCAGATCGTCAATACACTCTTCGTAGGCAGATAACGCATCAAGGGTGCATCGGGTTAACAAATCCTCCAGCAAACAGCCAAAGGCTCGCACCTCTAGATGTTCGAGAGCATCACCAAAAACTCCATCTGCTGGATCATAAAAGGAGGCCGCGCCAAAATCGCTCAGCAAACTCTCTCCCTGCTCATTAACCAAGGTATTGTGGGGATAGAGATCGCCATGGAGAATGCCCCTAGCATGGAGCCGCGCCGCCGCCGAAGCAACTCCCTGCACCGTCGCCAGAATCGCTGGTAGGGAAAATGTTTGCTCCGCAGGATAGGTATCACGGGTGCAGGTGTCTAGATTAGGCGGACCCGCCAGCACGCCGTAGCCGGGGGGAATCAGGTCAAAAACTAAGCCATTTTTTTGATGGGGATGGTTCACCAACCGCCCCAGCAGCTTCACCAAGTGAGGATGATTGCCCGCCGCGATGCAGGCCTGCATTTCATCCACCGGATAGCCATCGCTGGTGATCTCACCCTTAAAAACTTTCACCGCCACCCTCTGGGGTGGATCGCAATGCCAGGTCGCTTGGGAGATGACGCCCGATGCCCCCTGCCCCAGCACCTTGCCCACGGTTAGATCAGCCCAGTCAATCGCGGGGAGCGATCGCTCTTCCCTTGACCCAGACGCACAGAAGGGATTGCCCGCATAGGCTAGCCAGGACAGTTTCGGCAAATGCAGCAGCCAGTCGGGCAGGGCATCGAGTTGATTGGCCGCCAAGCGGATCAGCTCTAGGTTGTGACAATGGGCCAGTTCTGGAGGGAGCGATCGCAGTTGGTTGCCCGCCAGCATTAGTTTCTGTAGGTGCTGACATTGACCGATCTCTGCAGGCACCTGGGTGATGTAATTATCGGTGAGAATCAACCAGCGTAGCCGAGGGGATAGTACCGCCGCTGGCAAGGTATGAATTTGGTTGGATTTGAAGCCCAAGATCGTTAGAGACGGACAGCGGGCGACTACTTCCGGCACCGTCTCAAAATTGTTCTTAAAGCAAAATAATGCTTTGAGACGGGTAAACTGACTGAGCTCATCGGGGAGCGATCGCAGTTGGTTGTTCGATAGATCAAGAACTTCTAAGGTATCTTTCAGTTGCAGTAGCTCTGGGGGAAATTCCGTCAAGCTGGCAGATATATTAATCCGCGTTGCCCCAGCTAGTTGACCCGATCGCAGTGCAGTTAATGTATCCATAGGCTACCTTTCCTCAAGGGTCATGCAAGAGCAGACTTGATATCGAGTTTCACGTTTTTCACGTTCCCCTAAGTGAGGGCATCGTCGAGGCGTTGCAGCACCCCCGAGATCGACAGATCTAGTCTGTCCTCATCAGGAAACATCGTATCGTCCCCCATCATAGCCCTAGAGCCACGGCGGTGTATTCAGCACACATAAACAGGGATCCTGGGACAGCCACTGTGCGCCCACCTGATGCAGCGCCGCCATCACTGGCTGCAGTTGTTGTCCCTTCGGCGTCAGCGAATATTCCACCCGAGGCGGCACCTCAGCATAGATGCGTCGCTCCACCAGCCCATGGGCCTCCAACTCCCGCAGACGCTGGGTCAACGTCTTCGTGCTGACACCAGGCAAGGCGGCCAGAAGCTCGTGGGTACGGCGATCGCCCCCAAACAACTCTCGCAGCACCAGGATCGACCACTTGTTGCCCAGCAAATCCACTACAAACTGGATAGGACATTGAGCATCGATGCAGGGGTTATCGTTCGCCATACCATCCAACTGCTTCAGTCATAGAACATTAGCACGACAAGCTTGGTGACCCAATTTTGGAATTCTAGAAGCTTTGCCCTGGCTTTTTTTAACAACTCATACAAAACTATATATTTCTTAAAACAGACCTCAGACTCAGGCAGGACACCAATGCTTTACTCGTGGTTACTAAGGGGTAGCTGCGGTAACTGCCTTGTGAGCGATCGCCACTTCAGGGAAAGATGTTGCTCAACACCGATAAGAACAATCACCGTTCAAGCAAGTTATGGTCAGTTCTACTCCCTCTCCTGAAGCAGCAATCGCCCGTCCAGGCATCAAAGCCCCAGTTCAAGAAACTCTCCTAACACCGCGATTTTATACCACCAATTTTGACGCCGTTGCTCAGATGGACTTGTCTGGGCATGAGGACAAGATGGAGTCGGTTTTGGCGGAGCTGCGGGCCGACTACAACCGTTATCACTTTGTGCGCAACGAGGACTTCAACCAGTGCTGGGATAGCATTGATGGCGAAACTCGTCGGGCCTTTATCGATTTTCTCGAACGCTCTTGCACCTCAGAGTTTTCGGGTTTCTTGCTGTTCAAAGAACTCTCTCGCAAGCTCAAGGGACGCAGCCCAGTCTTATCGGAAGCCTTTGAGCTTCTAGCGAGAGATGAAGCACGCCACGCTGGCTTTTTGAATAAGGCCATGGCCGACTTCGGGCTATCCCTCGATCTTGGTTATCTCACCAAAAACCGCACCTACACGTTCTTCCCGCCAGAATGGGTCATCTACACCGTTTATTTGTCCGAAAAAATTGGCTACTGGCGCTATATTCTGGTATTCCGCCATCTTGAACAACATCCTGAGCATCGTATCTATCCGCTATTCAAATATTTTGAGAGCTGGTGTCAAGATGAAAATCGTCACGGTGATTTCTTCAAAGTTTTGCTGCGATCGCAGCCTAAGCTCTGGAAAACCTGGACAGGACGCCTCTGGGCTCGCTTCTTCCTGCTCACCGTCTTTGTCACCCATACCCTCACGGTATTAGAACGCGCATCGTTCTATGAATCCATTGGTCTCGATGCCGATCAATACAACAAAGACGTGATTCGCAACACCAATGAAACGGCTCGGCGCGCTTTTCCTAGCATTCTAGACACCGATCATCCCCAGTTTTTCCCCCGACTGCAGGTCTGCGCGATCGCCAATCAACACCTCGCAGAGATTGCCAGCGCTAAGCGTCCTGGCATCCTCAAATTCGTCCAAAAACTGCCCTGGATCAGCGTCATCCTTTGGCACATGATCTTTCTTTACCTGCTGCCATCGGTCAACACAGAACCATCGAGAGCAACGGTTCATTAATATTCAAGTAGTTGGAGTACATCATGACTCAGTTATCTGCTCGCCTCCGGGAAGGCACTCAGCAGTCCCATACCGCTGCTGAAAATACGGCTTTTATGAAATGCTTTTTGAAAGGCATTGTCGAACGGGAACCCTTACGCAAGCTATTTGCCGATCTCTATTTCGTCTATAGCACCCTAGAAACCGCCTTTCAGCACTACATCGACCATCCCATCGTCGGGGCTATGTATTTTCCCGACCTGAACCGCGCCGACCAGCTTGCGAAGGATCTCGCCTATTACTACGGTGACACCTGGCGCGACCAAATTACGGCGACGCCAGCAGGTGTAGTCTATTGCGATCGCATCAAAACTATCGCTGAAACTGATCCAGTGCTGCTCATTGCCCATTCCTATACCCGCTACATGGGCGATCTATCGGGCGGACAAAGTCTGAA
>DATNRH010001162.1 GCA_036703605.1 Candidatus Obscuribacterales bacterium
CATCAAAAACATCAGGGGTATTTTGGCCTTGGCCTATTTGCCGATCAACGATTGAAAACTCCTGAAAGGTATACACTCTCTGGATTTCAGTCAGAGAACAAAGACAATAATCCTCCGCTTGCCATCGCGTTGCCCCAGCATCTATGGCGGATTCTATACAAGAATCCATAAAGGCTTGCCGCGCCTCTGGTGGATAGGGCGGGTTAACCTGGGATGGAGCCTGCTGGCTCAGAAAAAAGGATGGGAACCTCTCCAGTGATGCGTCATCCAGCCCACTAGACATTAACAGACGTGATCCAGTAGACGAGGCAGTCCCCGAATCGATGCCCTTGCCCTGATTGCGGATGGCTCCATTGCCCTCCAGACTGACGGCAACACTACAAAACAGACCAACTCCAATACAGGACGTGCCTGCCAACTTGGTTACAGTGGTAAATGAATTCAACATGGGCAAGGGTCTCACATGGATCAAAAGTCAGCGCCATTGCGCCTCTCTATGATGGCTCAAGTTGTTGGCAACTGCCTCTACAGAATTCGTATCAAATCCGGTTAAACATACTGTTCATCCTAGGTGTTGCTCGTACCCGGATGCTTCAGTCATGCCCCTTCAACTAGATTTGATATCAATGGCTTCAAGCCTGCCGATTCCCCTCAGTCATCTCGCCGCTCAAACCAGATCGCGTTCACACCAGCCCAAATTACGCGATCGCCATGCCCAACTCGCAGATGCCGGCTTCCGCTTCTTTCCGCAGTCGGTGGGCAATGCGAAACAGCTCTTGCCCCGTGTGGATGTAATGCTCGGCATAGCTGACGGTGAAGCGATCGAGTTCATCCACGCCATCGCTTAGCTGGCTGAGGCAGTAGTAAAGATTAGCCGCGGCCCCGGCAACGCTGGTGGGGTTGGGCATGGATTGAAAAAGTTGATGGGCTAGGGCCAGGGCTTCTCGGCATTGTTCTAGGTAGGCTTGAAAATCATCCATCAACTCATCGTCAAAGGGATCGGCGGCGAGGTCGTCAATTTGCTCGTCCAAGGAATATAACACCTCGCACAGTTCACGGTTGACCGGTTGGTAGACCCGCTGGAGCCATTGGCGCAGATGTTCATCTGCATCTCGTCCTCGGCGACGTTGTTGGGGAGAGGGCGTATGACTTGACCGGCTGTCGGGTTTTCGATGACCATAGCCAAGCTGGCGATCGTAGGAACGCCGGGTTTGGGGATCGCTAAGGACTTCGTAGGCAGCATTAATCTCGGCGATCGCTTCATGATTGTCCACCTGCCGATTGCTGTCGGGATGGAAGCGTTTAACCAATTGCCGATAGGAACGCTTAATGTCCGCCTGGCTAGCAGAGGGGCTAACGGCGAGGGTATGGTAGTGAGTTGCGTTGACCATAAAAGCTATTGTAGGCAAGGGTCAGCGCAGCGTCAGCCCATTGCTCAGGATTTCATGACGTAGGGTTAAGGTAGGCTTTGGCCTCTTGGGCAACCGACTCCACCGAATCGTGGGACAGTTGCTCTAGGGTAGCTCGGACATCGGGATTGTCGAGGTGACTTAGGGCCTGCACGACGCGGTAGCGCACTTGCCAATCATCGCTTTTGGCGTAGGGAATCAGGAGGGGAATGGCTCGATGATCGCCAAATTCTCCCAGGGCCCCGATCGCCACCGTGCGCACCAATTCATTCTCAGAACTCAAGGCTGTACAGAGCAGCTCAAAGGCACGCGGTTCGCCCATTTCGCTCAAGGCTGCCACAATGCTGACGTGGATCAGCCATTCGGAGGTGCTGTGGTATAGCCTTTCCAGGTCGTCGTAGGCCTCGGTGAGCTTCAGCGCTCCGAGGGAGTCGGCTGCGGCCGCCTGCACGTCGATCTCGGGGTCATTGAGCAGGCGATCGCGCAAGAGATTCAGGGCATGGTGCCGATCTTGGAGCCCTAGGGATGCCAGTTGGCTAACGGCGGCATACCGCACCCGCACATTGGCGTCGTTAATGGCGGGCTGGATCATCTGAAAGGCCACGGCCGGATCAATCTTTCGGAGTTGATTGATGCCACTGATGCGATCGCCTGCCTCATCGGCAGTGAGTAAGGCCTGGATCGACTCTGGATGGGTCATGGGCAGATACACTCATCTAAATGGGGCTTGCTATGGGATCGGGAAGCGTCAGCGGGCAACTAGTCTTGGCTGGCCATATGGCGAATGATGTCGCCTCGGGTCAAAATGCCGACCAAGGTGCCGTCACTGTCTACCACGGGTAAGCGACGCACATGGCGATCGTGCATGAGCTGGGCAGCGGCATTCAGTGGCTTGCTAGGCGGCACGGTGATGCTTTCTTTGGTCATCACTTCGCCCACGGTTTGCCCTAGGGCTTTGTGGAGTTCGCGGTCGTAGCGAGCTGGATTTTCGAGATAGATGACGCTATCCAGCAGCATGATATAGGCGGGCGGGGTTGCCCCCGTTTGCTGCCACATCAGGTCGCTTTCGGAAATGACGCCGACCAGTTTGCCCTGATCGTCAACCACGGGCAATCCACTAATGTGGCGCTCCGCCAAAATTTGAATTGCTTCTTTGAGGGGAGAGTTAGGATTGACCGTGATCGGATCCCGACTCATGACCTCGGCGACGGTTATGGGCATAGTTGAACCTAAAGGGCGATGGATTATCTATGTTCCATTATTAAGGACGGTCGGGGATCAGCCCTGAGGGATTCACAGGTTGTTACATCTGACACGGTTTTTTCCCAAAGAGGGGCGATCGCCCTTCACAAGTCACCGTTGGGGATGGGTTGGGGATTGGGTAGGGACTGGCTTAGTGGCTTAGCCTAGGAATCTCTGCTCTACCCTAGCGACTCGCAATAATGCTGCAGGATGGTAATGCAATGGGCGATCGCATCCAGGTGGGCGATCTCGTAGCCGTGGGTGTTTTCGGTGGGAAAGCTCAGGCAGGCGGCCCGCCCCACGTGACCGTTTTTCATGGCGATGGAGGCATCACTGCCGAAGCCGCTGAGGGCTGCGAGCTGCAGGGGAATCTGGGCAGCGATCGCCGCCTGTTGCAGCTCTTGGTTGAGCCCATCGTCATAGATCCCGTAGCCGTCCTGTACCAGCAGCACCGGGGCTGGCCCATCCTGCACCGGATATTCCAGGGACAGGGGGCAAATTTCTAGGGCAATCAGGGCGTCGAGAGTTTGGGACTGAGCAATCTGCCGGGCGATCGCTTCTAGGGCATTGCGGGGGACAGTGTCGCCTTGATCGAGAGACTGGAGCAGCCGCTGGCTGAAGCTTTGGGCGAAGTGCTGGGTGAAGTATAGCGCCCCGATCGCGCCCACTTCTTCCTTGGCAGAGGCGACGAGGTAGACATCCACGGCGGGCGATCGCAGGCCTTCGCCCAATCCCAGCAAAATGGCGAGGGATGCCTTGTTGTCTAGAGTGTAGCTGGCGATGTGATCCTGCAGGCGAAAGGGGCGCTTACGGTGCTTGCCGATCACCATGCGGGTGCCGGGATGGATGCCCGCGGCCGCCAGCTCCTCGCTGGTGCGCTTGGTTTCCACCCAGGCATCTTGCCAGCGGACAGCCTGATCCTCTTGCAGCACCTTCTGGGGTGATTCGTGGGACACATGGCGTGATCCAAAGCTGAGGATGCCGCTGACGGTGTGGCGATCGCCCAAGAGATCCACCACGCCCTCCCCGTAGACCCAGGGAAAGGCACCGCCGAGCTTGCCCACCCGCACCCGTCCCTCAGCGTCAATGGTTTTCACCAAGCCGCCGAGTTCGTCCTTGTGGGCGGTGATGGCGATCGCCCGGCTAGAATCCTGCCCGGCCACGCGGGCGATCACATTTCCGGCTGGATCCTGCCAACAGTCGAGCCCGAGGGCGGTGAACTGCTCTCGCAAATAGCCATCGATCTCACCCTCAGCGCCGCTGGGGGAATGGTGCATCACCAGAGTTTCGATGACCTGGAAGAGGCGATCGCGATCGGTCGTGGCTGGGGTCATTGGGCCGGCTTTTGGTGATGAACTTCCACCACGGTATGCACGTTACCGCGAGGGGTGAAGTCACCCTTGATGGTCATCTCTAGGGGATCGCAGGCGGCGACTAAATCGTCCAAAATCTGGTTCACCGATTCTTCGTGGGAGATGTAGCGATCGCGATAGCTGTTGATATAGAGCTTAATGGCCTTCAGTTCCACCACCCGCTGGTTGGGGACATAGGTGACATGGATCGTGGCAAAGTCGGGATAGCCGGAGAACGGGCATTTGCAGGTAAATTCTGGCAGGCTGATGCTAATGGTATAGCGACGGCCGGGGCGAGGGTTGGGGAAGGTAATCAGGCTGCCTTCGGCAATTTCCCGTTCCCCATACTTGGGTTCATCGTTTTGGTCAGTCGCTTGGTTGGGCTGAGTGTCTACGGTGGAGCTAGATGCAGAGTTAGTCATGGCTTGCGTTGGGTCTGGGTTGTCTAGATATAGGTGCATGGTTTACTTTTACCATCATCCCTTGATGGACAGGTGTGGGGCAAGCCGTAACCAATTTCGCAAAAACGGGATCGATCGCTCAAATTTCAGCTACCCTAAGGTCAGTCTTTTCCGTCCAAGTACGCTTTTCCGTCCAAGTACGACTGCCTTGATCCAGTCTCTAAGATTTGGGCAGCGGATGAAGACTCACGGACTACCAAGGTTTTTCAACTCCCCCACCTTGCGCCGCCCAGTTGTTCAGCTCAGTATTCGTAAGACAGCGTTTGTAACTGATGGCACCCAAACTTCACTCTCAAACCACTCCGTCTGTGACTCCGCCTGCTGCAAGCGGGGGAAATGGCTACGCGCCCTCTGTCCCCATTTCGGTTTACCGGCAGCTTGCGGCGGAGCTAGAAACCACCAAAGGTCAACTCATTTCCGTCAGCCATAAAAACCAGCAACTCACCCAGCACAATCAGCAACTGCAGCAGGCTCTTACCAGCCTAGTGCAGTCAGCGTTGATGGTGCAGCCGTTGGTGGGCGGTACGACTGCGCCATCTACTGCGGCAGCTTCTACCCCAGCGGCTCCATCTGCCCCGGCCCCAGCAGCTCCGACAGCACCGGCCAAGCCCACGGCGGAATCGTCATCTGCGGCAGGACAAGCGCCGTCGGCTCCTGATCTACCCAGTTTCGATGCCTTCTTTACAGAGCAGGCCGAAGCCCCCCAGCCTACAGAAACTCGTCAGCCTCGGAGTATGAATGGACTTTGGCTGACGCTGGTAATTGTGGTGGTGATGCTCACTGCCTTTGGAGCTGGTTTCTTGGTAGTGCGTCCGCTGCTGCAAAACAATGGCAGCGATCGCTAGGGCTACAGCTCGCAGTAGCGCTGGGTGACCTGATGCCGGTAGGCAAATAATCGATCAAGCTGGGCTTGGACAAACCAACCGCCCATTAGATCGCTAACCCAACCGCCGGGGAGGGAAAAGGCGATCGCATCCGTGAGCCGAGTGTTGTTGCCCTCGGGGCTAAATTGATGGCGGTGTTGCCAGTAGGCGAAGGGGCCGGTGACCTGTTCGTCGATAAATTCTTCGTAGAGATCGCAGGCGGTATGGCGGGCCAGCCATCGCACGGGAATGGGGCCAAGGAAAAGCTGAAATTCACTCTCAGCACCCACCCCCAGACCGCCCTCACGCCGCACTACAGACACGGCCTGCCAGGGCGGGGTGAGCAGGTCTAGCACATCAGGACGCTCGTGGAACTCCCAAACGGTGCTGGCGGGGGCTTGGATCAGGCTGGAACGGGAAAAGTTCATCATGGGGATGGTAGGGGTGGGGCAGGAGATAGATCTATGCGAGCTTCAGGCATGATCAGCATGGCATCCCCAAAGGAATAAAAGCGGTAGGCTTGGGCGATCGCATCTTGGTAGAGCGACAGCAGGCGTTCGCGGCCAATCAAAGCGCTGACTAACATCATCAAGCTTGATTTGGGCAAGTGGAAGTTGGTAATCATGCCGTCAACCACCTGCCAGGTGTAGCCGGGATAGATAAATAAATTGGTTTTGCCGGAGAAGGGCTGCAGGTGCCCCGACTGGGCCGCCCCTTCGAGGGCTCGCACCACCGTCGTTCCCACCGCAAAAACGCGGCCGCCTTGGGCCTTCGTGCGGACGATCGCCTCCACAGTTTCCGGGGAAATATCGAGCCACTCGCCGTGCATTTGGTGGTTGGTGATCACCTCTGTTTCCACGGGGCGAAAGGTACCCACACCTACATGCAGCGTCAGGTAGGTATGGTTAATGCCCGCGTATTGCAGGGTTTCGAAGAGTTCTGGGGTAAAGTGCAGACCAGCTGTGGGCGCAGCAACGGCTCCCGGCCGCTCGGCGTAGACGGTTTGATATTGCTCGGGCTCGGCGGTGCTTTCGGTGATGTAGGGCGGTAGGGGAATCTTGCCTAGGTCATCGAGGAGCGACAAGAGCGATCGCCCTGGCGGTGTCTGAAATTCAATAATCCGACCGCTGGTCTCGGGATCAACCTCTTGGATCGTGCCGACGAGGGTTAAGGACGGATCTTGGTCGGGATTGCCAAAGGTAATCTGGGCACCAGGGCGCAGCCGCCGTCCGGGGCGCACCAGGGCGAGCCATTGGTTCACCCCCCGTTCCTCCAACAGCAGAATTTCCGCCGCTGCTCCACCGGGTTTGCGGCCGTAGAGGCGGGCGGGCAGCACACGGGTATTGTTGAGTACCAGTAAGTCCCCAGGTTTTAACCACTGCGGTAAGTTGTAGAAATGCTGATGCTCATGGGTGGTGGTCGAGTTAATCACAAGCAGCCGAGAGCGATCGCGGGGGACGACTGGATTTTGGGCAATTCGCTCCTCTGGCAGGTGGTAATCATAGGCCGAGAGCGATCGATCCAGGTCATTAGATGGGGTTGATGGCACAGGTGGTGGCGTGGCCAAACTGTCGTAGGTCATAGAAGAGAGTGCGGTTCACTAAAATGTTGGGGTTAGGTGGCCTAGAATGCCCCAATCCGTTAGGTTGAAGCAGCAAGGGGTGCTGATTAGCATATCGCACCGTTCCTAAGGATGGGTTAGCACAACCCAACAAAACAAGGGAAGGGTTAACCCGGCTAATACCCAGAAAATCCAGAACTTGGGTGGACTTCCCCATAGTAAGTCGGGTGCTTCTCCCCTACTCACCCCTGTCTAAAGGAACCACAATGAGAACAGGGAGAAATGAGGCTCAACTTCGAGCAAAAAGATATGGAATACCTTTACTA